>JAHFSD010000008.1:0-26450 GCA_023265925.1 archaeon | reverse complement strand
CATAGCTTGCACTGAACCACTTTGGCCTGGATGGAAAGACATCGATGGAACAGGAGAATCCCTAGTTGAGATTGACTATATCATTCAAACCTGCAGGAAATTATGAGCATATACCGAGTTGCTGACATTCTCCCACATTTCCCGTCTTTATGTTTAGACATTTTATTCCTGGAGGTGGATGTTGGGGGCAGAAGCAATCAAATTTAGAAGGAAATTCTTTAATTTTATCAAATTCTAACCCCTCTTTACTAATTATTTCTTCATTTGCTGAACATTGTTTATTACACCCTAATTCTCCATAACACCAAAATCCATCCTGCCCAGTTTCATAATAATACGGCAGTTTATTTTTACATTTTGGTGCAACTTTATCACACTTCCCATCCCCCGATCCTCCCACGCCATCTCCATTAGAATCTTTCCCGCCACAAACACCCAGAAATTCATGCTTCCATGGCTTTAGATTAGCACAGATATTTCCTCTAATTCCATCACATTCTGCAACCATAATTTTCTTCTCTAACAAATATCCCAGCTTGCTCTTTGCTTCCACTGATCCGCCAAAACAACCTTTTAATATTGGGGGTTGATTAGCAGCAGAAAAACAGGATGTGTCTTCTGGCTTGACATTAAAATTAGAATCACAACAACTGTGCGTTGCCAGGAAAGGATTGGCAGTGTTATCTATTTCCTCTGAGTCAGCAGCGGTAATTTTAATTTTGTATAGATTGAGAGGATCTCCTTTGATATACGGATAGGGGTGGTCAGGATTAACATGCGGGATGCAGTCTTTGATTACGATATCCTTCAGTACCGGCGGGCTGCTTTGTCCTTGCCCTCCACAATATTCTGCAGAAAACTCTAACTCTAATGTCCCCATTTTACTCTCTTGATCCTTAAACGGCTCTTTATCCAGTAAGTTTAAAGATAAAATCTGGCTTTGGTAACTATCAAAAATAGCTCCACAATCAGTTTGTAAAGGTTCTCCATTTCCACCGGGGAAACTAAAACAAAAATGACGGGGATGACCTGTTTCCTCCCAGTATGAACTGAGTATCGATTCGTACGGCGTTACCTGCGATGGATAACTATATTTCACTTTGGCGGAAGCGCCTTCAAAAGCAGCAGAATATTCCGGCAGTACTATCTCTACTAAGACCGGATCTTCCTTGGAAACATAAAAAGTGTCGGAAAATGTTTCCTCATAAGATTTTCCATCCTGGAAGGAATAAGGCAATGGAATTTTTACCGAAGGGATGATGGAATTATCTACCAAAATCCGCACCTGCTGCTCATCCTTCGCCCCATGCCCGTCCGTCGCTCTGGCAGTAACACTCAGCTCCTTCACCGTCCCCCAATCTTCCAGGAGGAAGTTATTATCAGCTGTTCCCGGAATCGGGGTTATAGTCGAAGGATAATCAAACCCATAACTCGGCACATCCTCATCCGCATCCTTCGCATTTAACGTAATATTCACCTTTCCCAGCGTCGGATGATCCTTAATCACCAAATAATCATACCCCTTCTCCGGACAGGGCAATCGTGATACATAATCCAATGCCGGCGGACGGTTCTGCCGGGCGATCCTGAACGTGTACGGCTGATGGCGGATAATCGTGTTGATGGGAGCAGCAAATTCAATCAGATCATCGCCCGTTGGTAAGGCAGTTTTAAGCATCTTCAGGCTCAGCATCTTATAAGTGTCCGCCAATAAACTTCTCACCTGATCTCCCGATTCACTGGCATAGGTAAAAGTTGGTTGTAGCAGTGTTGCTTCAGAATAATTGAAATCCACAAATTTTTGATCCCATTGCAGGGGGAAGGCGACCGCTGAATCAATCAGCCGTTTGAATTGGGTGGCATAAAAGAAGTCAAACTTGCTGAGGTGAAAATAATCCGAACCGCCCACCTTGAATTGTAACGGATATTCGGCATCCACGCCGATGCCGTCATCCAGAATCTTCAGATCAAGCTTGATGTCCTGCTGCTGCAGAATCGCCTGATGGGAAATGTTCTGCAGGACGAATTGCTGGATACACTCAATCGTGCGGTTCTCTAAGAAGCGTTTCAGGTCAGCTTCCAGGGTGGATGGACGGAGCTGCAGGATGCCAAACCCAACCGTTGTGTTCGGATATTTGTATTGGCAGAAGCTGGGGGGAGACCGTTCATCGTTGCAGGGATAGGCCGAGTTTTTGTACTGGAAATACTGCTGATCTTCCCTCGTAATGCCATAAAATACCCGGCCGGTGTTATAGCCACTGAACTCTTCCGTCGGATTGATGGTAAGGCCGGTTTTGCCTTCCTCAAAGAATTTCCGGCCGCCGGGCTGGCCCTGCCAGATGCGGCCCTGTTTACCAAGAAGGAGCAAGCCCATCTCCAGCTCGTCCGTCAGGCAGTCGTCCATATAGATCCGTAACGCTTCCTTCTGGAAGGCTTTCAGTTCCAGCCCTTCCTTGACGGTCTGCAGCCTGGATTTGCTCAGGGAAGAGGCTAAAAATAAGACAAAGAGGAAGGCGACCACCATAATGATGCCTACTATCAGGAATACTGTCACCTGTGCCCTCTTTTTTCCCATGGAAGGGGATAAAATAAGTAAGGATTATAAAGGTTGTTGCGAAGGCTGCGGGTGGTCGGAACGCTGGAAGAGGCCGTGGAAGAAGAGTGACACTATTCCTATTGTTTCCAACCTATATCTTTCCCTTTCTCTATTGCACTACGGAAATGGATATATAAAGAACTAAGCTGAACAGGAAGCTATGCTTCCCTCCAACCCTAAAGAAAAAACCAGGAAACTTCCCAGCACCCGGCGGAATCTGTACGAGATCATCACCCAATTAGAAAACCCTCAGGTGCGGCTGGAAGATAACACTGCCTACCAGATAGACGCCGAGACGCTGGGAATTCTTTATGCTTATGCAGTCAGCGCTGCTCCGCCAGGCCTATCGCCAGCCCGGATGGATGCTGACCATTCCCTGCGCTCCGATGTCGTGCAGGAACTCAAAAGGCAATTTCAGCGCTGGACGAGAAATTTCCTGTATGCCCGCCTGGGTGAACTGGTCTGGAGAAAGTCTACTGCTGCTGAACTTACGGAGAAATATCGGCCCAACAGTTTCCCTGGCCCGTATGCCGCGGAGACGGTTGAATCGTTGGTCTCTTCCCTGGCCCAGCAGGGAGAATTTTCCAAAATCGGCGAGCGGGTAAAAGAAGGTGCCGGGGACTATCACCAGGAAGTTGTCCGGCGGAGGATGTCCAATTACCGTTATAGCGTTGAATATAATGCCGTGGTGCAGGCCCTGAAACGATGAAAAAAAATTATATTCTCGACACTAATGTCTTGTTGCACGATCCCAACGCTTTATTTAGCTTTCAGGAGAATGATGTTTATCTTCCCATCGAAGTGATCGTCGAGCTGGATAAATTCAAGAAAGGGTCGGAGGAAAGGAATGTCCATGCCCGGGAAGCCTGCCATCACCTCGAAAAATTCACAGAGGGGTACACCAACCAAAGAAATCACCGGGGAGATTTTGATGAGGGCCTATCATTAAATAATAAAGGGGGAAAATTATTCTTTCTGACTTCCCGATTGCCAGACAATTTAGAAAGCAGGTTGAGCTATGTCGACGACCGTATTATTGTTCGCGCCCAGCAATTGGCACAGAAGGATGAGCAGGTCGAAACCGTGGTCGTCACCAAAGATGTCAATTTACGGATTCGTCTCCGGCTGGCTGGCGTTCCTGCTGAAGATTATCTTCATGACAAGGCCGCGCTGGATCTGCACGAATTTTTTAATCGCCTGGTTAAGTTTGAAGTCAGTCCGGAGGTTATCGGTGCCTTTTACCGTGAAGGCGCGGTTCCTCCACCGGAACAGCTCCTGCCGAAGTTGGAAGCCAATCAATACGCCATCTTAAAGCATGAATCAATGTCGGCGTTGTGCAAATACCGGGAAGGAAAACTGGTAAAACTGCGTTATGTACCCAAATCAGAAGTAGAAGGAATAAAATCGCGAAATTATTCCCAGGCGTTCCTGCTTGATGCCTGCATTGACCCTGAGAATACCATCGTTGCCGGATTAGGAAAAGCTGGAACGGGAAAAACCGTGCTGGCCCTGGCTGCGGGAATACACCAAGTCATTGGTCAGGGACAGCGACACGGGAAAAAATACAAGAAAGTGCTTATTTTCCGCCCGACCATCGAATCGGGCAAAGAGCTGGGCTTTCTTCCCGGAGAACTGGAAGATAAAATCAGCCCGCATTTCCAGTCCATTGACACCGCCTTGCGCGTCATTATGGGCGATGAGGCCGTTGATTATCCCGGCCTGTCAGAATGGCTGGATTATCGGCCCATCAATTTTGTCCGCGGCGACACGTTTCATAACCAATATATCATCGTTGACGAAGCGCAGAATTTCACGCCCAAGGAAATCAAGCAGATTGGCACCCGCCTGGGAGTAGATTCCAAGATGATCCTGCTGGGCGATCCATTTCAGATTGATAATCCTTACCTGGACGAGAAAAGCAACGGGCTGACGGTGATGACCGACCGGTTCCGGGGAAAAGTTCCTGGATTTTCCTATGTCATCCTGGATAAAGTCGAGCGCAGCAAGGAAGCCCAGATTTTTGCTGATTATTTGTGAACAACTATTTGCGAACTATTCCCACCAGCGCCTTGATCGCCACTTCAATCTGCTGCTCATTCGGTTCCCGGGTAGTGATCTTCTGCAGCCAGATTCCGGGGACGAGCACTGCTCTCATCAGGGCCTTATGCTTAAACCGCTCGCCTAATTTGATGATTTCATAGCCAAGGCCGGCTACCACCGGAAGCAAGACGATCCTTCCCCCTAACTTTATCCACCAGGGGCCGGTCAGCAGGGAAAAGACGAAAATTGAGATGATCAACACCAGGAAGATAAAAGCTGTGCCGCAGCGATGATGCTCTTTAGGGAACTGCTGGATGTTTTCCAGTATGACTTTCTTCTTCGCTTCATAGCAATAGATGGTTTTATGCTCGGCACCATGGTATTGAAACAGAGTCTGCACGTCTTTCATCCGGGAAATCACGCCCAGATAGCCCAGGAATAAGCCAACACGAATTGCACCATCAACCAGATTAAACCAGAAGCCTTCCAGCTGCAGCAGCTTAGCGGTAAAGAAAGGCACCGCCACAAAAATCAGCAGTGCGGCCAGGAACGAGAGGCTGATGGTGCTGGCCATCTCTTTGGCCGAAATCTTTTCTTCCTTGCCCAGCTGCTGGTTGCTGCTCCAGATCAAGGCTTTGATGCCATCTTTGAGCATGAAGCCTAAGCCGACGATGCCGCGGAGGAAGAAGACGTGGAAGAGCTTGGGGAAGGTGGTACTCTTTTCCTTTTTTACCCTGATCTTCCCGTTAGGCAGCCTCACTGCTATCGCCAAGCGTTCCTTATCGCGCATCAGCACGCCTTCGATGACTGCCTGTCCGCCGATGGTCATTGATGGAAACCTCGCTTTTTAACGGTTACGTTTAACTTTGTTTATCCGGGACAATCTTTTATCTCACAACCCAATATCCAGCAGTTGTCTTCCCTTCCCTCTTCAATAAGCCTTTTTTCTTTAATTTTTCTATATATTCTTTTACCGTGTCTAAAGTTATATTCAAAGCTCGGGCAACCTGATTTCGGGAGATTTTAGGATTTTTCCTTAGTTCGTTAAGTATTTTGCCTTCCAGCCCGGTCGGTTTGGCTAGGGGGGTAACTAGGGGGGTAACTAGGGGGGTAACTAGGGGGGTAACGGGGAAGAGTGGCTTATAGAAAACGACGAGGAACCCGGTCTTCGTGCTCCTGAATTCGACCTTGACTTTTGCCTCTTTACAGGCTTCGTAAATCCTTTTTATTCCCGAACCCCACTTCTCAATATCCTTGCTGAAATAGAGGGTATTGGCAATCAAGGGATTTCTTAATACAGAAGAGGTGTCGCCTTGGATGTAATCCTCCGGCGTCAGATTTTCTGGGAATTGCCCGGGGTTGAATATCTCTATTCTATCCTTATAGAAAGCTATTTCATTTCCCTTAGGATTGGAATAATCACGATGACATAACGAGTTAACAACGGCTTCTTCAATCGCCCGTTCCGGAATCTCTGGTATTTCCTTCCGGCCTGCGCCGGTCAGTTCGGCTCTCCAGTTCATGTGCTCAAACAGGTATCTCCGGGAGTGTTCAATAAGCTGGAAGATATTGCCCTGGTACTGTTTTATGTCAAGAAAAGTAAGCTTGTCCGTTCCGGCAAAAACGGCACATTGAACTTCCAATAAAACATTTTTACAGAACAGAGCCTCGGCGGCCTTTACTAGTTTATCCCTCCTCAACAAGTTAAGTTTTGTTAGAACAGATTTAACGCTGGAAAACCTAAAGCTGATTCTCTTGGCCTCATTAGCCCGGTTGAGATAGAGCTTCAACAAGGATTTGTCGATATCATCCACCGTTTTGTCAGAAAGAGAAGTTTCCCAAATTTGCCCCTTATTTTTAAGAATCATCTTCTTAAGTTCGCTGGCGGAGATCGGCCTGTTTTCATCCGCTACTCTCAGGTATGCTCGACCATAGGCAAAATAAGGGATAGTTGTTCCTTGGAATTCTACCACCACACAATCTTTCCCCTCGATCTTCTCTGTTCTTATTTCAGGATAGATCTTCGGCTCAATATAATCAGAAATAGCCCTGGAAACTTCTCGTAAAGTGTTCTCCGTGACAGTCTGACCTATGACTTGGCCATTGTTAGCCAGGCCAAAATATAATTTTCCTCCCTGGTGCTTGTTCAGTATGGAAGCAATGGAGATGATTCCTTCCTTTAATTCGGAAGTCGATTTCTTCAATTCAACTCGTTCGGATTCCGCTGATGGTCTCAGCGCTGCCGGGCTGTTGATGGTCATAAAAGGCAGATTTACTATGAAAATATAAAAAGGTATCGTCAACATCTTTGATTGTAAAAAATAGTCTTTCCTTTTTTAAACTGTAGAGCAGAGGAGCGATAATTGTATAAATATCCTCCCTCCTAAAACAAGGATGGGAAAATTCATCGCCCTGGTGGGCTTAAGTGCAGTTCTGGCTTGTGGTGGAGAAACCAGATGGAATACACAGCATTGTTGCAACGGGTATTCCATCTGGTTTTCCGCCGAGCTCCCGGACAGCTAGCAATTTCCCGAAAGCAGCTTTCCTTATACAATCCACCGATACCTTTTTAGTGTCCCGCCTCTTTCCTTCCGGTTATGGCCAAAATTCCGACCCTATTATTTGGCACTGCCGGTATTCCCCACTCGACGCCACAGCATGATCTGCTCAATGGCATCAAACAAGTCCGCACTCTTGGCCTCGATGCCCTGGAAATCGAATTTGTCCGCCAGATCCACATCTCACCGGAAAAAGCGCCGCTGATCAAGGAAGAGGCCAAGAAGCAGAATGTCACGTTAACCTGCCATGGGCAATATTGGGTTAATCTTAATGCTCAGGATTCTACCACTTTAAAACAAAGTGTGCAGCGCATTCTTGATGCCAGCAGGCGGGCCCATGAAGCTGGCGCCTGGAGTATTTGTTATCATCTGGCCTATTACATGAAGCAGGATAAAGAGAAAGTTCTGCAGCAAGTCAAAGAACAGGTAAAACCAATTATTAAACAACTGCAGGATGAAGGAAATAAAATCTGGCTGCGCCCGGAGACGGGAGGAAAGATCCATCAGTTTGGTGATGTGGATGAATTGGTGGCGCTCTCTCAGGAGGTAGAACAGGTTCTTCCCTGCATTGACTGGGCGCACCATTATGCCCGCAGCCTGGGAAAGGTTAATACCAAAGAACAGTTTGCCGAAATTCTCACTAAAATCGAGAAAGGGTTAGGGAAAGAAGCCTTGCAGAAGATGCACATGCACCTGGAAGGGATTGAATTCGGCAAAGTCGGCGAGAAGAATCATCTCAATGTGGATGAATGCCCTTTTCGCTATCAGGAGGTGCTGCGGGCGCTGAAGGAGTTTAAAGTCAAAGGGGTGTTAATTTCGGAAAGCCCCAATATTGAAGGGGATGCCTGGAAGTTTAAGAGAGAGTATGGGAAGGTAGAATAATTCTGGGGGCCCGAGCAAAATGTATAAACAGGCCGATCTCCGCCAGCGGGAGGAAAGAAAGTTTAGCCCCTATAAAACGGGAGGGAAAGGAAGAGGGAAGAATACGTAAAATTCAAGGGAAAACTATTTATATAGAGGGGTATTTTAGCAGTCCATGACAGAACTGATGACCATTCAAAAGATAGCGGAAGATTTAGATTTCCTTAAGGAAAAAGTAGTGAGAATAGAGGCAGGCATCGAAGAGATCACTGTAGATCTCCACGGGATGGTTAAGCTGGAGTATCTCCAAAAATTAAAGCGGATTGATGCGGGAAAATTTCTCAGTGAAGAAGAATTTGAGCGGGCGATGGCGGAAGAATGAATTCTGAAGAATGGACCAGCGAGTATAGTGAACAGCTCATTGCTATTCTCAGGAAACTTAAGAAAAAAGATCCGGTTAAATACAATATCATTCTGAAAAAAAGAGACGATATCAAAGAAAAAATTAAGATTAATCCAGGCCATTTCAAGAATCTACAGCATGGTTTATCAGAGTTCAGGAGAGTTCACATTGACCGGAACTTTGTCCTGATCTTTAAAGTTGATAAAAGAAATAGGACACTTCGTTTTGAAGACTTTGATCACCACGATAATATCTATTAAAAGATGGTTCAAAGTTAAAGTTTAAAAGATATTGAAATTGGCGGTCATAAGTTTTATATATGGGCTTACATCCAGTTCTTAAAATGGTTTTTTACACCCCGGAAATGCAGGCTCGGGATATTAGCTTCTTTTCGCAAATGCTTAGCCCCCAGCAGGGAAGGGAATTAAAGAGAGTAGGACACTTTCTTTGTGACCTGATTGAACGGCAAATTGATGGCACCAGGCTTGCCCGTGAACTGTATGATGAAATTTTTCCTAAAATACTGCCTACTGTGTCTCCTCTGCCGCCGGCGCCAGGGAATAATCTCGCTGTCGAGTATTTCTATGGAAAGTGTCTTATGATGATGACGGAAATTGACTCCGCAAGGAGAGAGGAATATTGGAATCAGGCAGTTAGAATGGAACAACAAGTCTGTGACCAGGCCCGGCAAATCTCTACTTCTACCATTTCCAATATTTGTAATTTCTCACTGAAATCTGCCACTGTTCACTATTTCATAGCCGCCAGTAACTTTCTGTATCCTCAGAGTCCGGAGAAAGCATGTCGCACTGCCATTAAATTTCATTCCCGGCAGGCGTTGGTTCGGTATAACCGGTTAAACAATTTTTTTGAGTGGTTTGACGCTGTTCCTCCGGTAACTCCGGCAGTGGAAGGATATGGATGGGAATTACGGCAAGCGGAGAGCGAAGGAAAAGCTGAATATCGTAAAAAAATAAAAGAGTTGAACCAACGGGACCCGGAGTATATAAAAGTCTTAAAAGCACAACGCCGGATTTCCGCCGACATTGCCATTACCTTACCGGGCTATCTTCCCCACCAGTCCCGTTTTAAATTTGTCAAAGACCATTTTAAATCCGTGAAAGAGCTAAAAAGGCAGGATCCACAGTTTAGAACACTTCAGACAGAAGTATATAATCGATTCCTTGTTGGAAAAGAACAGAGAATCCTTCATCAGGAAGTTTTGTTGGGATTGATGCGCTGCTATGCCTTGCAGGGAAAGTATTCAGAAATAATGAAAACTGCTGACCGGCTGAAAGAGGTGTTAGACCGTCCGGAAGCACTTCCTCTGGAATCCATTGCTGTCTCCGCTCAGCGTATTGAATATGGGGCGAAAGAAAATCAAACCCAGCGGGGAAAATGCCGCCCTTTTGTTCCCAACTGCCCAGAAAGTGTTGTCCAGTCTATTGAACAGATGATTTCTTCGTTTGAAACTGCATCCCGGATTGTTATGAAAAGTCTTTACTTTGGTGAGCAGGAAATAGGAAGAATAGTAAACTGGGCGGCTTAGGGAAAGCATCATTAGATTGTCCCTGAAATTCTAAAAGTCGGAAAAGGTGGTAATGAAGAAGTCCATTCAAAGATCAAGAAAACTTTATAAACTTCCCCCATCATTACTGGCTTACTATGCAGGAAACGATCAACGTCAACAAAATCGGACAGGACGTTCTTCATCAGCTGGAAGACTTCAACAAAAAAATGTGGGACGCTGTTTCCTTTAGGATGATTCAGGCGCTGCTGAGCCAAGAACCAATATTAAAAGATTCTTATACTAAAACACAGGAATATAGAAAAGAAAGATGGCAGAAAGCATTAACCCAGGCTCATGGTGATAAGAGAAAAGCCTACCAACTTCTGGCCTCTGAAGAATTCAATTAAAACTGGGCCATCTGATTACATTAATGTTCAGTTCTTTACAAGTATCCTCAAAAGCATTATCCCTAACTACAACAATATTGATCTTCAGTTTCCAAAATCCGTAAATGATCGGGACATCTTCATCGTTTAAACCGTATTTCTGTCCGATTTCTTCCACTACTCCAATATCTTCCTCAACCACAACGGCGGGCGATTTTTCGATCATAAATTCCTGAATTATTCTGTCCAGTTCCTGATTAGCTTTCATCTCGGAGAAACCATATTTGTTTATTAAAACTCCTTTAGCCTCTCCAATACATTGATGAAGAGTACAGAGAAATTTATCAGGAAATGAATAACCCCTCATTTGAAAATAATCTCTAGCTTTTTGGTACAAAACCAAATCAACCAGAACATTGGCATCTAAACCATATTTGGTGAACAGCTCCCCAATAACACCACTGCTGCTTAACACCATCCTCTTTTTGACCATTGAAAACTGTTAGACTGCATTTCTATATAAAACTTTAGTCACCCTCTGGGCTCGGCAGCTGCGGGACGTTTCTCTCCAGGTTATCCCTTTTATCGAAGTGTTGCGGGCGCTGAAAGAGTTTAAAGTCAAAGTGGTATTGATCTCCGAAAGCCCGAATATTGAAAGGGATGCGGTGAAGTTTAAGAAATGGTTTCAGGGTTAACTTATTAAGCCTCCCCTGTTTTCTCCTGACTATGCCCCGCTGCCCGAAATGTTCCTCCGCCAAAGTCAAGGTCCTGGAAGAGAATGGGTTTTCCTTCCGGCACTGCCCCGTCTGCGGCTATGATGAAATGGAGGAGGAAGCAACTTTTCCCGAAGGCAGGAACAGCCAGAGGGAGAAAGGAAGATATAGTCCCTATAAAACTGGTGGGAAAAGGAGAACTAATAAATAATCATGGTCCGCTCCACTCTCGGCAAACATCCCCTGTACTTTGAAGCGATCCTGCAGTTGCGGGACGTTTCTTCTGCCGTCATTAAGTATGCAGAACAGGAAATCCGCCATAATCTCATCCCCCTGGCCAAGACTGTAACAACGAGCAATGGCCAGGATTATTATCTGGCTGACAGCAAATTCACCAAAGCCTTAGGGAAACGATTGCAGCAGGAATTTGGCGGGCAGTTGCTGCTCACCGCCAGTTTGTACGGGCAAAAGGAGGGAAAGGAAATTTATCGTATAACGGTCTTGTTCCGCCAGGCTTCATTTCAGAAAAGAGATACGGTCTTCTACCGGGGAGAAGAATATAAAGTTCTGGCGATGGGGAAAGAAATAGTCGTACAGAAACTGCCGGCCGGTAAAAAGCTGCATCTGAAATACAAAGAAATGGGAAAGATACGGAAAGCCCCGGCCCTATAAAGCCGCTGTTCTCCTCTGCTGATATTCTGCCACGATATTTTGCACCAATTCCCTCTGTGAAAGGATTTTTTTCAGGACCTTCGATGTAATCAGCGCAAAATAATCATTCTCCGGCACTAGCTCTTCAGTAAGCAAGCCGCTGAGGAAGAGCTGGTGAACAACGGGATTAAGTTTTTGGGGAGAAAGAATGACGATTCCTTTTCCCTGCAGCCTCTGCAGCACTTTCTCGGAATAGATGTGCGTGTCCGTTACCAATAAGAGATCATTAGGCTGAACATTTAAGATCGCCTTTCGTTCCTCAAATTCCTGCTGCCCTAAATTTGCCAGTTTTTTCACCAGCTGCTGTCGGGGAGATTGTTCGATGAAAGAATATAATGATGTTATCTGTTGTTGCAGGATGCGAATATAATTCTCTTTCTTTCCCATTTCCGACTGCTGCAGTTGCAGGCGGTTCTCCTTGAATTGGAACAAGGTATCGATCTGTCTGGAGACATTGCTGGTTTTCCTTTTCAGGTAGGATGATATTTTCTTTTCCTGCTGCAATTGCTGCTGTAAGGCCTGAAGGTTCTTCTCCACTGCCGCCTTTTCCGACTGCACCTGCACTAATTTCTCATGCAGAGCCAGGAAATTCCTTTTCGTGATTTTGTTTTCCTGCACCACTTCCTTCATGATGACATTTTCCAGTGCCGGCGCAAGCAGGATGGACCTGATCAGGTGGAAATTTAATTCTTCTTTCAGGGCAATCCGGGTAAATTCCTCCTGAATCTCTTCCAGGCGGTGTTCTTCGATATAGCGGTTGATCTTCAGCAGGCGGGGAAGGTATTTCCGGTAGGCGAAGCAGGCGGAGGCCAGGCTGTCCTGGACGTGATGGCTCTTCTCGTAATAGCCGGTAGAATCAACTAATCTTTTTTTTTCTTCCCGAGGGAGATCTTGGTCGGGATGGACAATCATTGTTCCCATTTTCCGGGAAAACTCTTCCACCAGGGAAGGAACTTTTGCTTTATCGGTGCTGACTACCAGCGGCTGGCAGACGGCGATGACCTGGGAAATGATCTCAGACAGCGGAAAATTCTTGGCGGAATGGGTTTTAATGACAGTTCCATCCAGTCCCAGCACTACATACGCCGAAGTTATTCCGGAATCCAGGCCGATGATGGCAAGGGGGTTACTCATTTTTATTTTTTTTGGAGTACTTTGCTTACGATCGTGACCACCCCAATAATCGTAATGCTAACCAGATGAAGAGGGTGATGAAAAGGAGGAGCAATATCCATAACAAGAGGTCGGACTGTGCTTTTTGATTGGCCATAGGGCTTTGTTCTTTTCAGAGTTTATATATTTTTCTTGGTGTGTTCTAATCTGTGTTCTGCAGTTCCTAAAACTTAATAAAGGCTTATTGCTCCTAAATTAAAGTTTGAGGAGGTCTCACTCATGGAATTCGTGCAGGAAAAAGTGAATGAGGGACGATTATTAGCCACGCTGAGATTAGAGGATAAGATTCTGGCTAACGGTGAACTGCCAGGCATGGCTCTCGCTGAACGAAGTTCGCTGGTCAGGGGAATCCTACTGGGCCTAATGGAACAAGATCGGATTGAGGAAGCAATAAAACTGGTTTATCAACCGGGGCCGGCCCGTGCTTTGTTCGACGGTGATAATGCTGGATTTGCTGAGAATGTCCTAACATCTGCTAAACAACATCAACGCCGGGTGTTTGGTTATGAGGTGATCGAACTTCTGGCCAAGAACAAGCAAACGGATTTACTGTATAAGATAGCTACGGAACTTCCACTTAAAGATGAATGTCTGGAGCAAGTTGTCCAGGAAGTACAGGCCGAGTTGCCTGAGCAGCAGCGCGCCGCATTGTATAATGAATTGGCTGAACGTTCGTTCCGAGCAGGTAATCTCGGGGATGCTGCTGGCTATTTCAGGAAAAGCAACAATCAGGATGCTCTCAATTCTTTACAAGAAAAACTGATGGAAAAACCGGCAGAGCACTTTGATTTACTGGTTAAACTGGTCTCTGCTTCACCGGAAGGCCGGACCGAGCGCCTGACAGAATTAGTGCGAGGAGTTTTGCAGCAACCCGCTGACAGGAATGAAGATCAGTTCTATAAACTCTGTATTCTCTGGAAGAGGCAACAGCTACCGCTGGAAAGGGGGGAAGTTCAGCAAATAAAAGAGCGGTTGGCAAGTTCTTCCTCGTATCCAGACCCAGAGAGGCTAAGTTACTATGGTTTTTATCATTATGAGGAACGCCAAGAGATCGCCTTGCTCTGGGCAAAGAAAAAGGCAACAGAAGATCCCACTAGGGCCTACTTTATTTTTCGCAACGAGAAGTACGATGGTCCGGAAGTCCTTACTGCGGTACGAAGTGGCCTGGAACGTGCCCTGAAACGGGGAGAACGCGATAGCGAGGCGATCAGTAATCTCAATGCTGTGGAAAAAGAGCATCTTCGGGCACTTCTTCCTACCGTTCCACGGGAACTGCAGGCAATTCTGGCCGAGCATCTTGGTGAGGATGAATTATTGCTTACCTTAAGCAAGGAATATGCTGCAGAAAATGATACCCAGAATGCCTACAAGCTCTGGATACGGGGAGGTGGAGACCAGCATGATCCTTACCTGACGGATTTACGCCAAAAATTAATTGAACAGGAATTCGGAAAAGAGGGGAACCCCTCCACATTATTTTTAGAGCGGGAAGATGGGGTGGGTCAGCGGATGGTTTATGACAGACTGATCATTAAGTTCCCCAAGGATGCCTACGAAATTGCCCAGCACCTGGATGACCAGCAGCTCCTGGAACAAGCTCGCTGGGGAATTGTTGAACAGGATCCTTTCAGAGCTGTGCGTTTCTTCCGTTTCAATACCGGGCAGTCCGATAATCGGGGGATAGAACTGGCTGCCCGGAAAATTGCTGAAAAGTATGCGGTGCCTGCCGAGACGGTTCTGGGGTACCTGCAGCGGGAGTAATTAGCTTTGCCATTTCCGGACACGACATTTTGTACTTTCCAGCATAAGCTTTATAATTAGTGCTCTTCTGGCCTATTCTATGAACAAAACTTACTCCCTGAACAAAAAAGTATTCTTATTCCTTACCCTATTCCTCGCTATACTTTTCCTTCTCCCCTCCTTTGCCTCAGCCATCCACCACCAGCCTTACCACCTCAAACTCCTGGCCGTCGAAGAAAGCCAGAACGGCTTTGCCGGCAGCCCGGCCGATCTGTTTCTGGAAGTGAAGCCCGGATCGGGAAGAGTTTTCCTGGAAACCTATCCCCTCACCAAAGTGGACACGCAGGCCAGCACCCGCTTTGCCAAGGACATTGCCTGCCAGCATTTCAAGCTGAATTGTGGGAAGTACGATTTCATCTACACCATCAAGGCCGAATCTAATATCGTGGGCGGGCCCAGTGCGGGAGCAGCGATTGCCGCCTTAACCACGGTCGCCTTGCTGGATTTAGAATACGATCAAAGCATCACGATCACCGGCACGATCAATTCCGGCGGAATCGTTGGCCCCGTGGGCGGCATTCCGGAAAAGATTGATGCCGCAGCGAAAGCAGGATTAAAGAAAGTGCTTGTTCCCAAAGGCGCAAAATCTCTCGGGAACGAAACCAATGAAACTATTACCATAAACCAAACCAGTTCCAACCAAACCATTTCCCTCGAGCCTGAAGTCGTGGAAGTGATTGATCTGGATGAAGTGATCCTGCACTTAACGGGCAAAGACTTAAACCATCGCCCCCTGCCGATCCTGGAGAACCGGCAGTATGCGGAAATCATGACTGGCTTAGCCAATGTTCTCTGCAGCCGGACGGAGAAAATCAGGAAAGAGTTAGCCGACCGGGAAATACGGCTGGAAGACGATCTTACCCAGAACCTTCAGCAGCGGCAAGGCCTGGCCGCCAATGCCTCTCGGCAGGGAGATTATTATTCGGCAGCGAGCTTCTGCTTTGGCACCAATATCCAGTTGAAGAGCTATTACTATCAGCAGGAAGAAGTCAGCACCGCGCAATTGGAAATCCTGTTTGCCCAGCTGGAAAAGAAGGTGAAAGAACTGGAAGAAAAAGTGAAACTGGAGAAGATTGACACGATTTCTGACCTGCAGACCCTGATGATTGTCCAGGAACGGTTAAGCGACGTCCGGCAGAACAGTGAGGAATTTCAGAAGGAAAAAGAGTTGCGCCCGGCGGCCGAGTTAGCCGGATTGCTGGCCTACAGTGAAGAGCGTTATTTCTCGGCCCTTTCCTGGTTCCAGTTCTTTTCCATGGAAGGAAAGAAATTTGTCTTCAATGAAGAGCTCCTGAAACGCTCCTGCCAGCAGAAGATTTCTGAAGCAGAAGAGCGGATTCAGTACGTGGGCTTGTATGTGAGCGAGGCCCATACTGCCGGAATGCAGGAGAAGGAAGAGGCTGCCAGGAAATCCCTTAAAAGCCAGGATTATGCCTTATGCCTGATGCAGGCCAGTCAGGCCAAAGCCGATGCCAATGCAGTATTAGGCATTTTAGGGTTACGGGATGAGATTGTTGATGAATTCATTGAAAGCAAGCGGAAAGCCGTCGAGCGGGTGATTGTGGAAAATACTGCCGAAGGGATCTTTCCGATCATGGGCTTTTCTTATTACCAGTACGCTAATTCGCTGAAAGGCGGGGATAAGTTTACCGCGTTAGTCTATCTGGAAGATGCCCTGGAGATGAGCGATCTGGGAATCTATTTCCCGGAAGAGCAGAAATTCCTGGAGAAAGTAGAGAAAAAAGTTTCCGTGAGGAAAGAGTGGGTTTATGTGGGGGGAGGTATTTTGATGGGGGCAATAGCAGTATTGTTGGTACTCTTAGCCGTCAAATGGATGGGAAAGAAAAAAGTGTCTCCGAAAGGCAGCACATCAGGAAAACGGAAGAAAAAGTAAAATCATCTACCCTGTTTTTTTTGCTAAGAAATAGAGTAAAAACCCCTGCAGACCACCGAAGCAGCCTGCTGGGGAAAAAGAGGTGATAGATGTTTACTACTCTAAAAGAGGCACCTATATATAAACTTTATGGTTCACAGGAGTATTTTTTAGTAGTGATGTGCTTGTGAGGGGGGAATTGAGCTTAACCGGAGCTACGCTGAGGCTGACCGGCTAGCCTATTGCCTTCCTATCTATAGCAGCAAGGAGCAGGGCTATAAATAGCTAGGGAAAGAGGGTTCTGGAAGGGAGTTCGGAATAAAGGGGGAAGCAACCTTTTTAAAGTAGGGGCCTGTTCCTGAGTACCATGAACAAACCGATGATTATCACCGGATGTTTTCTCGTTCTGTTAGCACTCTTTCTCCTCAGCTGTACTTCCAAAGAAACAGCAACCAACACCACTTCTGAAGCCGTCACCGCCGCTGCCGTGCAGGAAGCAACGCCTACGCTACCGGAAACAAGTACTGAACCGACCGCTGAACCGGCAACCACGATTGAGCCGGTAACGGAACCAGCGTCGGAACCAGCGGCTGAACCGGTGGAAGAAATTGCCGCGCCCGGGACGGAAATTCCTCTCGACAGCGGGGAAACGTATGTCGTTAATCTCATTGATGGTGGGTTTGAAGTGCCGGAGATTACGATTAAAGCTGGTGATACCATTGTCTGGCAGAATGTGCGGGAGAAGCATCCCACCAAAGCGATGATTGTGGCGGTGCAGCCCTGTGCGAAGGTTAAGAGCTCAGTGTTCTTGCCGGGAAGCACATTTAAGTGGAAATTTGAGGAACCGGTGCGCTGCACGATTGTCGATGGGATCTTTACCACGCAGGCGATGAAAGTGATTGTGGAATAAGAGGTCGTAAGTAGGGGATAGATGTTTGGGAGCCCCTATGAAAGAAAGGATATTAAATGAAGAAGAATTACGGAACGTTATTGCTCATGCTGATTCTCAGCAGCAGTATGATCGCCGACGGCAGGATGAAAGACTGCTGGAAGGAATCGTCAAGTGGGAAGAGCAAAAAGAAGGGATTTCTGTTTCTACCGCCTATGAAATTGGGGAAGAACTGGACATCCCACGGGAGTACCTGCAAAGGGCGATAGAAATGTTGTATCCGGGGAAAGAGCAGGTAGTGAAGGATATTGAAACAGTAGGTTCCCAGCCAAGCGCCTTGACATCCCATCGTCATGTCTATAACACCTATGTGGTCGTGCTTGAAGAAGCTCTCCAGCAGGGTTATCCCGGTGAGCGATTTCACCGACGGGAACTTTTTTACTATCCTTTCTGGGAGGCAGCATTTTACCTTTCCAGAGAAAGGTGGAATATCTTTAAAAAAATTAAAAAAAAACGGCTATTGGCAGAGATAACATTTTATGCCAATGAATATAACAGAACTGGTTGTACCGGCTGCGATGTTTCTATCAACCTCTACGATCCCCTTTTTCTTCGTGCCACCGGAGAAAAACTGAAGGAACTCAAAGGGAGTTTACAAGAATATCTCCATTTGGTCAAGCTTACCCACCACTACGACCCGCACGAGTAAAGCTCTCGTACAGGACTTCTATGTGGAGAACTCCCCTCAAAACATCCACTGACCTTTCTGTCCCATTTCCTTCCAATAAGCTTAAATGCCCAGAAAACGTTTACCACCCAAGATGTACCAATCGTCCCAGAGTTATACGGCTGCACCAATGCCTTCATTTGGCCATGGCGGGGGAAGCCGATTAGAATACATCGCCCATTCTGAAGTGAGTTGTACTTCTACCCGGGAATCCCCGGGCTATGGCCCCTCACTCGTAAGCTCGCGCCTGCCAAATGATCAAGGTAGAGTTATTTCGTATAAAGCAGATAGCATTGCCAATACTGTTTCCTATAATCTTAATACCTCTTTTACTCATTTTACTCATCTTGGAATGCAAAGATACCACGACAGCCCCGCCAGGAGCAGTTACGCCTCCGCCAACCAGGCCCAGTACCAACTCCAGCAGATTCAACCAGAGTACCATTTTGATCCTGCTCTATTTCTCAAACCGGGCAAGGAAGGCGGATTTGTGGGAAAAGCAGAAGAAGTCCGTTCCTTTGTCGAAGCAGCTTTTGAGAGAATCTTTAACGTTCCTTTTCCCCATGACATCAAGATCAGCGTCCTTCCCCTGGAAGAATTCCGCCAGTTAGCCCCGCAGCCGGGAGTGATTGGACTCTCCCTCAATCGCACCAAGCAGGGGCTGCTCAACGAGATATTCATCCTCAACGATTCGCTCGCCAGAGTCATGCTGACCATTGGCCATGAATTAGGGCACGTCTTGACGGAAACGCTGGGCAATCCGCATGATGAGGAAGCAAAAGCTTATGCGTTCTCGTTGGAATGGATGAAAGTGATCAAAGAATATGATATCGCCGGCTTGGGAGAGGCGATTGTCACGGAACGGCCGGCCGAGAATGGGTTGCATAACGTAGCGTTTGGATTTGTAGAGAAGATGCTGAAACTGGGCAGAAAGGCGTGGCAGATTTACATTGAATTGATTAAAGGGTTTCTGCAGGTGAAAGTACCGGCGTCAGAGTGGTAGCCTGGTAAAGCATATTCCGACCAGTAAAAATCCCCACAGCAAGCTGTGGGGCATTCAAAAGGATTTTTACTCTCGAAAATGGGTCGCAGCAAGCTGCGACCAATTTTCGTTGAATGAAGACTTACAGCACCATCACCGCTATCAGCAGAGAGCTATGGAAACGTTACGCCGCCAATCAGACCGGAGCTTGTAAACCAATCGGCTGTAAGCCTGATTGGCTGTAACCAAAACCAGCAGTAAACTTACTTTTTTCATATATTATGTTAAAAATACGAAATATTTATATATTAAATGTATTTTAAGTAATATATGTTCATCTACAACCCCCATAATGAGAGAATCCTGCAGGAGAGAGTGTCCCACGCCGAAGAGCTCTTACAGCAGATCCCGGCAAAATACTGCTTCATCACCGGCTCTTTTTTGCATAAAGAAAAGTATGAAGATATCGACCTCTTTGTTATCTCCCGCACTAGCAAGCAACTTACCATCAACAACCCTAAAGCAAGGATTACTGTTCTGGACTTTAATGACTTGTACTCTTTGTTTTATCATTCGGTCTCGAAAAGCTGTATAGCCAAGACTTTTCTTCCCCAACGGTTATTAAAAGTTACTCTCGCCGACTATTGGCAGGTCGTCAACGAAGCAATTCCGACGCTGTTCAATGAAAAAGATCAATTTCACAAAAGCGTTCGTTTCTTAATTCTGTATACAGAGTATTTCAAAACCGGCGAAGTGCTGGACAGCTTCCAGCTGGCCCAGACGATTAGCCGGTTTACGGGCTATCAGGATGTTTTGGCCTATGTTAAACAAGAAATTCCTGGCATTCTGAACCGGAAGATTAAATCCTCCTATGCGAAACGTTTCTTCTATACCCAGGCGGGGCATTATAAGAGCCTTCGCGACTATGCCGCCCAAAGCTTTTTATATCATCTAACTCATCAGATAATAGCAAAACACATTAATAATGTCATGAAAATGCGGGAAAGCGCCGCATTTTCAGGACGCCAAAAAAGAAAACCACGCCCTAAAATGGGGGCTTCCTTTTTTGTGCGGAACAAATAGTGTGTTTTGCTAGGACACACAGAATTTTCCATCGGTGGAAAATTCTGGTGCACAAGAGGAGACGAACTCCTCTTCGTGTAGTAAAGTGCTTATCAATAAGTATACTCACTGGCGTTCGTAACTTTCCTCACTTCATTTGGAAAGTTCCATAATTAGTGCACTTTACTATAACACAGAGGGCAGCCCATGGTTAATCCTGAAGAGTTTAGAGCAAAAGTCAACGCAACACTTTTTCAACAGTACAATCTGGAATTTCTGGTGAAAGTAAAAAATTCCATTTACATCGAATTTCATTTAGGCGGTCATAAATATTACGATAAAGTCCGTAAGGATCTTGATATTAAAAAAGGCAATTATTAATGTTACGATGGAACTCATTAATCTCCTCCCTCTTTTCAGTACCCTCACCAAATCCCAGGAAATCCTGCTGCTGCTGCACGATACCAAAGCCGTCGTCCGTCAGGGCTTTTACCCACAGGAAATTTCCCGGCTGCAGCAGTTCTGCCGGAAAAATGGATTGTCCCTGGCGATTTCAAAATTTAAAGTCCTGTTGGCAGCAGGAGAAAAAGAATATTCTAACAAAGGCCTCCGTATTCCCGAACACGATCCCCGTCCCGGGATGTATTTTGTCTATTTCTCCAAGGAGGAGAAGAAAGCGTTGCTGGCAAGCTATTATGAATTGATCGGAAATGACCGCGATTTGGGATTATTACTGGGCTACCCGGAATGCTGCGTGAACTTTTTTGTGGAAAATTTTAGTGAGAATAAGACCGACCTGGAATTCCCGCCGACAAATCTTTACACCAACCTCAGCAAGCGGGGAGAAGATTATGTCCTGCTCAGCCATTTTCCCTGCAGCTCGGAATGTGCGGCGAGTATAGAATTAGCAAAGAGATATCTCCACGTGTTGGAAAAAGTTGAGGTAGAACGAGCCAGGCAATTGCTTCTCCAGTTAACACCAGGACAGGATACTACACCAGGTTAACAGTTATCCCAGCGATCCAGTTATCCAGTTGGGTGCCAGTGGATGAGCAGGCCGGGAAATGTTTCCCTGTTCAGCGGAGGGAAGCAGTTCTTGGGGATTATCCACAAAGGCACTTGAGCCCGTTACCTGGTTTCCCGGTTTACAGCCGGCCAATAGCAGTAAAGCCAATATAAACCACAGCAGCACTAGGAACGTAATCTTCTTCTCCATCGCACTTTCCTCCGTATTTTTTCAAACACCCGTGGATTCTTTTCCACAAAGCGGTGCACCATGCGGTCAAAGAGCAGAAATTCTCCTTTACGGGTGTAAAAATAACCGATGATGGCGATAACTCCGGCACCGAGCGAATCAACAATCAAATCCCACATGGTATCTGCTATTCCTGTTTTCTGCATCGTCAATCCCAACGCGTTATCCAGGCCAAACTCAACAATTTCCCAGAAAACACCAATAGCGATGGTAAAGGCAAAAGCAAAGATAGCCACAAAGCCCGGCTTCATTTTCAGGTTAATGCGTTTCTCTTCATTTAGAATGTATACCAACAGGAATCCGGCAACCCCCAATAAAAAGCCGGAACTGGTATGCAGGACAACATCCCACCACCAGAACAAAGTGTAATACCTGTGGACTTCCCCCAGGAATAAAGTAGCAAAAATAAACACGATCGCCAGCAGGTCAAACTCTACCGGGAGAAAGACTTTATAGTTATGGCGAATCAGTCCGGGCAGGAGGGTCAGGATCAGAATTCCTGCGGTTAAAAAGGCATTCAGCCAGCTTTCCCGTGTCAGGAAGATGAAGAAGAAAATCACCAGCACCAGCTGCAGCAAGTACGAGAAGCCCAGCTGAATTCGGTCAGCCAGGTCTAACTCTTTGTGGGTGATCAGGAAATCCATTGAGAAAGGAAGATATTAATTCTTAATAAAGGTTTGGTTCTCCAATCCTGTTCTGAGCTTTCCATGTACATCTCTCCCAAATCTTTATAAATAACCCGTTAAATAAACATCATCCATGGTCAAGCGCATCGGCACCCAGCAGCGGAAGACCCGCTACAAGCTCACGCGGCCCTACCGCGAGAAGGGCAAAATTTCATTGAGTCAGTATTTCCAGCTTTACCATCCCGGCGATAAAGTCGGCCTGAAACTGCATCCGGCCGAGCAGCATGGGCGTTTCTTCCCGCGTTTCCATGGCTTCACCGGCAGGATTGCCGGACGGAAAGGCCGGTGCTATGAAGTCGCCATCAATGACCGGGGAAAGGAAAAGACGTTATATGTCCATCCCCTGCATCTGATCAGGCAGGAATAAAGCTTCACGACTGACAATAACTACAGACAATCACTACAAACAATCATTGCCGGCAATCACTACTAATAATACATAATATCCACTCAACCATGGTCAGCCCCCAATTCATCGAGGATCAGCCGCTGTCGCTGATCGATGTCAAAGCTGCTTTAGCCGCTATGGAACAGCGCGACAATGAATTGAATTTCCAGTCCAACAAAGCGAAGGAATACGTCGCCACCTTTGTCGAGCTTTCCCCCTCGAAAAAAGAGGAATTGTACCAGAAATTGAAAGGGCTGGAATTGACCCGGATCAAAGAAGAGCACCTGATGAAGATTATTGACTTTCTCCCCAAGACCGTGAACGAGTTAAAGATTGTGCTGCAGGCCTATCCATTAAGCATGCCCAAGAAGGATCAGGACAGCATCGTGGCTGCCGTCAACGAATTTCTTAAATAACGCGGGGAGATTCTGGAGGAGGCCGTCTGATGACACCATTACTGAATATCACCACAACAAGCGCAATTCTTATTAACTTCACTATAAATGCTATCTTTAAAACATATTAACCCCATGCCCACCGACTTTTCCCCCTCAAAACCGGAACCGCGCGAGGAGCGCGCCATCGTGCTGGACTACCTGGAACACGGCTATCCATTTGAGCAGAGCATGCTCAAAAGCCCGATCGTGCAGGCGCTCGGCATCGATCACTTATCCCTGTTAGAATTGATCCCTAAGAAAGGCACGCAGCTGCAGCCTTATCAGGAGGTCTATATCGGGGAAGGCAAACGGGAAGAGATCCATCATATCAAAGGAAAAATTCCTTTAAGCAAATTGACGGCGACTGCCCATAATGAGCTGCCGCATGCGCTGGACCGGGTCATTTCCCAGAACGAGCAGAAGTTCATTGAATTTTTTAACAAAGCGCAGCCCTTGACCATGCGTATGCATCAGCTGGAACTCCTGCCGGGATTGGGCAAGAAGCATATGTGGGAAATTGTGGATGCGAGGAAGGCCAAACCATTTGAGAGTTTTGATGACATCAAGGCGCGGGTAAAACTGCTTCCTGACCCCAAGACGATTGTGGTCAAGCGCATCATGCTGGAGATGGAAGGGAAGGATAAGTATAAAGTGTTTACGGGGTAGAAGAACTTAGGTCATAAAGAAGATTATAATCGTCAAAATCGTCGCCAATCCTAGCAGTAAAGCGGTTCTTTTGTCGGCTAACAATATCCCGATGCATTCAATAAGTACCGCCATGATGGAGACCAGCTGGTTATCGATCATTTGGGAATCAACCTCGTGACACTTAACAATGCTACACCTCCCGCCAGGACAAAGCCGCCTAAGATGGCGGCGATTTCATCTTTGACAAAGCGAATGAGCCCCACCCCCACAAAAACAAGAGCAAAACCGATTACATCTAAAGTAAGCAATAAAACGGATGTTTTTCCCTGCTTCCCGGGCATCTTTGCTGGTATGCTGACATCCATATTTACTCTGAATAGTTCTGATTTTTATAAAGCTTTCCTTCCAATGTATAAGGAAAGCTGGCTTGGCCAATGTGCGAGCCGAGAACTGCTTTCGTTCATGAGGAGCATCAAGGTGCTTTTCAGCGGGAAGAAATACTGGATTTGGACGATCGACACTTCCTGAAAAGCACGAGGCTCGCGGCCCGCCAGATTTCCACGTACCTTCCAATCCTGTAAAAATTAAACTTGATACTCCTTCGGCTTCATCCTATACTTTTCCTCCTTCGGAAACAGCCATTCCATCCGGCACTCGGTCCTTCTCCTGGTTTCGTACTCATCTGGTGTGTGCGTGCTTTCATGGATGTCCGTCTCTAATCTCTTTAGCCCGGAAAGATCATCCCGGATATTGACAGTACTTGTTCCCCGCACTGTCCAGCCGTAGAGCCATTCGTGGCCTTGGACGGGAAAAGTGTGTAGGGTGGTAGCGGGGATGAATTTAAGGATGTCCCGCCGTTCCTGCTGGAAGCGGTCGTGGTAGGAGGAAAAATGAGTGTAGTCGAGGAAATTGCTTGATTTTTTATTGTATGTTGGCTCCTGTTCTCCTTTTTCGCCAATAGTTGATGTCATGAGTTCAAGGCCAGGGAAAGTCTCGCGTGTCTCCATGCTCTAGGTGGAAGTTTCGTCGTCGTTGTGGATGTCACGAAAATAGGCGAGTGCTGAGGCAAAGCGATCAACAACAGCGTACTAAGGCACCAGAATTAAAGAATGTTATGAATCGCACCGAGACTTACCAATCAAACTGCCATTTCATGTCCTTCTTCTTCTCATTCACCAGCTCTTTCAATCCGGCCTGCCTGGCCTTCCTCAACAATTCCCGAGCCACCTGCTTGACCCGGATGCCATTGATGTCCACGTCATTCTGATAAAATTCATAACGCTGCAGGATCGTATCCAGAATCTTAGCCTGTGCTTCCAGGTTGACGGAAATGACACCTTCCCTGGCCACGTGCCGTTCCTGCTCCAGCTCTTCCAGTTTCTGCAGCTCTTTGAGCAGCGTTTTCGTTTCCTGAGGTGCTTCCCGCAGGGATTCCTGAATAGCCTGAACGTCTTTCAGCACATCTACTTTCGGCTCCGCCTCTTTCTGAAATAGCCCGCTCCACCAGCTCATAGGAGGAATAAAAGGGAGAGAGGTTAAAAAGGTTTTGCCCCGGTTTTGAGGAAATCGTTCCGGTTGTATAGCAAATGACGCAAAGATTTATACAAATCTGTCATTTGCTATGGTAAACTGCGTAGCTTATCTGACACTTTGACACGCAGTTTACCAGATTAGAACTGCGCACAAATAGGATATAAGTTGCGCAGTTCTCTATATATTCGGAAGACGCAACTATTTTTGTATAATTATTTGCGTCTTCCGTTGTAGCTATTCCATACAGGTGTAGCTATCCCATACAGGAAAAGAATATAAACAGCAACCGGGAAGAGCAAGCATGGCTGATAAACTTTTCATTTCACCGGAAAGCCTGCTTCTCGACTCTTATAAACTGGCACGAAAAGTATTGGATTCCGGATTTCAGCCGAGTTTCCTCATCGGCATCTGGCGCGGGGGAACACCAGTAGGGATTGCCGTGCAGGAATATTTAGCCTATCACGGCGTACAATGCGATCATAGCGCGATCCGCACTTCCGCCTACCCCGGCCTGGACCAAAGAAGCAAAGAGATCAAGGTTGATGGATTAGATTATGTCGTACGGAGGGCTAATGCCGAGGATAGAATTCTCTTTGTTGATGATGTGTATGACAGCGGCCTGACCATCCAGCAGGTGATCAGCCAGTTAGAGCAGTTGTCGCGGAAAAATACGCCGCAAGAAATTAAGATTGCCACCGTTTATTACAAGCCGGAACGGAACAAAACGCATCGCCTTCCTGATTATTATATCAATAAGACTGATAAATGGCTGGTCTTTCCCCATGAGCTGCGGGAGCTGACGGAAGAAGAAATCCGGCAGGGGAAAGGGGAAGCGGTGTGGGAACTGCTCCAACGCTAAGTTGTTGTTTTTTCTACCCAACGGAAATCCGGCACCTGAAGGAAAACTATAAATACTCTTCCCCATTTTCTCTAAAAATGTCCACAAAGAGGAGATCGCCCGTCATCAAAAAGCTCGACCGCATCGAGCACCGCCTGGGTACGTTAGAGCGGGAGGAGGAAAAGGTAGAACGGGAGGAAAAAAGGATTGAGAAAACGGAAAAAGCAATCCAGAAGGAGCAATTAAAGACCGAAAAGATCTTATTTCAACTGGGAACATTCACTTTCCGGCGGAAGCATGTCCTGGAACTCATCCGTGGGACGGCCGGAGCATTCCTGGGAGTAGGCATCGGCCGAAACCTTCTCAACCTGGAAGAGCTGG
>JAHFSD010000035.1 GCA_023265925.1 archaeon | reverse complement strand
CTTTGTATTGTCGCGTATGAACTTCCTGCTGATGCTCAGGAAAGTTTCATGATAAAATTTCAAAGAGAATATCAGAGAATGAAAGAGGGTCCAGCATACTCACTGAAAAGTATGAGGAAAATGAAGGAAGAATTAGATAAGCTACCATTGTTAGAATCCGCCCTTCGCGAGAAAATAAAGCTCGTGCCAATTAGAGGCGGAAGTGACTAAGAATGACCACCATCCTTTTTTTCAACCGCTGGACTGCGGAGGGCGTGACCGTCAAAGACCGGGGACTGCGCCCCTACATTTCCGTCCAGCCGCGGATCGTGCCCAAGACGGGCGCCCGCTACATCGGCAACCGCTTTCACAAATCCAACGTCTTCATCGTCGAGCGTTTGGCCACGAAGTTGATGGATTCCGGGCACCGGGCCAAGAAACACCTGATCAGTTCCGGCCATAATACCGGGAAGAAAAATCTGGCGCTTGGGATCGTCGAGGAAGCCTTAGCGAAAGCCGAGCAGAAGATGAAACAGAATCCGCTGGCGATCCTGGTGCAGGCGGTCGAGAATGCCGCTCCCCGGGAAGAGGTCATTGCCATTGAATATGGCGGAGCGCGCTATCCCAAAGCGGTCGATGTTGCTCCCCAGCGGCGGGTAGATTTAGCCTTGCGGGCGATGACCCAGGGAGCCTACCAGAAATCTTTCAACAAGAAACTTAGGATTCAGGATGCCTTAGCGGAAGAAATTATTTTTGCCGCCCAGTGCAGTGGGCGAAGTGCCGCCATCAGCAAGAAACGGGATGGGGAACGGCAGGCGAGTAGTAGTAAGTAAACACATGGAAGACAGAAATTCTATCCCCTTACAAGGTGGTGTAACCCGCTATCTTCTGGAGGAAGGCGAATGTATCTGCTTTAGTTCTGTTCGCCTTGCACCTTCACAACTTCGCGCGGATCATCCAGCGGGCGAGATTACTGAATTAACGGCGGTTTTAATTCAGCGGGGATACTGGTATGAAATTAAATTAATTACTGCACCAACCCTCCGGGCATCGACTATTTATGATTCGCATTTTGATGTAGGTGTACAAGGGATAACGCCTCAAGAGCATTATCCGACGGCAAGAATGATCTATGACCGGATCGAACGCCGGCTGGGGCAGGGAAGTTTTTCTCTGCGTCTTCGGGAAGATCAATCGCTGCGGCTGGAAAAAATGGTTAGATAAAATGCATTAACTTGCGGCAAAGCCCCTCTTAGAATTTTATTTCTGCAGAGTCAATTTATTCTTCCTCGAGTTCGTCGGGAAAACAGTCACTCTTTTTCCTTCCACCACCACCGTGCTCAGTGTCCTCATCTTGTCTCCTGCCTTCGAGTACAACGGATACGGCCTATTTTCCCGATCGAATAAGATGGTAACAACGTTCGCCGTCCCCAGGCTCGTAAGGTTTTCGCGTGCCCCGGGCTTTCCAGGTGGATTCGTTTGGTTCGTTGTTAGTCGTTTTATCATCTCCAATTTAACTTTTTTTCTGACTTTACTACTAAAACTTCCTGGATCATCTGGACTAACGAGAATCTGCGAGTGTTGGGTACTGGCGAGTAATTCCTCTAACCTCTGTAATCGTGTCGCCGAGCTGGGCCGGATTTCACCATACGTTGACATCTCCGGATGAAGAAAGTGATTGGTATGGATGTCCATTCCTTTAATTTCTCTTACACGTACCTTTCCCCCATACTGCTCGACAGACACTATTCGCCGGCCTTTCCCGATGTACCCATGAAAGCCACTGGCATTATTGCTTCGTTTCAGAATTTTTACGGCCCCGGCAATGCTTCGTGCTTCGGCCAGTTGCCGGGTGATGAAGTAATACGGCGCACCAGAAAAATTCAGTTTCTTTACCGGCACATAATTCACGGTGAAAAACAAGCCAGATGCATTCCAGGTATAGGCCGAGCCAGGCAATTCACCGAGATAGACGAAGGAATGGAACGTAGTCTGGAACAATTTATGGGACAATTGGTAGGTTATCAACGCGCATTTATCCTGCCGCTCAAAGGCATCCCCGTCCTCATTATGCGCCAGCAGTGCTTTCTTTTTATCTACTACGGCAATGCTGCTGCAGCCATGATGATATTGGCTCAACTCCGGGCAGTTGAGGAAGAATAATTCCAGGAAATCTGCTCCTGCTCCTTCGGCCATCCCGGCAATTTCCTGCAGAAAGGAGGGGTAGTGCTGCTGGCAGTAATGATACATTCTGTGTACCTGCTGCCAATGCCGGGCGATAGTGACCGGGGTAATTTCTGTATGCCGCAGCCGCCACCGGATTTCTTTGCGGAACTTCTTTCCCAACTGATAGCCGCAATCGAAATTGCTCCCTGTTACTGTAAACTGCTTCATCAGGGGAAGAATGCTTCTTTTCTATAAATACTTTTTTAAATAATCCTCTTCTTTCCCAAGCCGGCACCTCCTCGGCGTGGAAAGCCTTAAGTAAGCGCCCAGAAGATGCGACAGCGGCGAGTTGCCAGGAAAAAATGTTTAAATACATGTATATCGATGAAAGTGGAGACTTAGGACAAAAAGAAGGCTGCTCTAAACACATCATCATCTCGGCACTCCTTGTTGATAATCCGGTACCATTAGAAAGAATTATAAAAAATATGCGCAGGCATAAATTCAAAAAGGAGCTAAGAGCGTTTTGTGAATTCAAAGCAAATAACCTTAAAGATGATTTCAATCAATACTTTGAAAAGTGCCTACGAGAAAAATCTCAAATATACAAAGTAAGTGTTCAACATAGTTATTCACATTCTTGGGCTGGTTTGCAATTTGCCGATCTGCTGGCTTGGGCAGCATTTCAGAAAGTAGAGCATCACAACACAGAATTTATTGATATTTTAGAAATACAACAGGAGGCCTACAATGTTTGGTAGAAAGAACAGTACCAAACAGAACTCCTTGCGTGTACCATACGGTACACTGTCTGCTTGGTTTTACCTGTTATATCCTAAAAACCACTGTTATTTATAAAACTTGCGAAGAAAAAGACCTAAAAATGCTGCTCCTCGGCATCGAATCCACCGCCCACACTTTTGGCATCGGCATAGTAAATAGTTCCGGCAAAATCCTCGCCAACATTAAAGACAGCTATACCACTGAACAGGCTGGGCTGATTCCCAATAAAGTGGCAGAACATCATCAGCACGTTGCCGAGAAAGTTCTTCAACAGGCTTTCCAGGAAGGAAACGTTGGTTGGGGAGATATTTCGTTCATTGCTTATTCTGCCGGCCCGGGGTTAGACCCCAGTTTATTGGTAGGCTATCGGAAAGCCAAAGAATGGAGTGAGAAATACAAAAAACCTTTGGTCGGCGTCAATCACTGTGCTGCCCATCTGAGCATCGGCAAACTCTGGAATAAAGCTAAAGAGCCCTGCTACCTCTACGTCTCCGGCGTCAATACCCAGATCATCGTCGAGGAAGGCGGGAAATACCGTATCCTGGGTGAAACTCTTGATATCGGCCTGGGGAATATGCTGGATAAATTTGCCCGCGATCTTGGTTTAGGCTTCCCCGGCGGGCCACAAATCGAAGAACTGGCCAGGAAAGGAAACTATGTGGAACTGCCCTATGTCGTCAAAGGCATGGACGTCTCCTTTTCCGGCATCCTGACCAAAGTGCAGCAATTGCGGAAGAAAGGCCTTCCTCAGGAAGATTTGTGCTTTTCCCTGCAGGAAGTATGTTTTGCCATGTGTACTGAAGTGGCCGAGCGGGCGCTGGCCCATACCGGAAAGAAAGAATTGCTGCTGGTGGGTGGGGTGGGAGCAAATAAACGGTTTGGTGAAATGCTCGGGATCATGTGCACAGAACGCGGTGCAGCATTCTACAATGTTCCTCTGACTCTAGCGACGGACAATGGGGCGATGATTGCCTGGGAAGGCTATCTGAGAAGGAAAGAATCGGGCGACATCAATGTCAGGCCGCACTGGCGGGTGGATGAGGTTTAATAGGTTTCTATTCCTAATCCTTTAATTCTGGTGAAATGTTTTAGATTTTTGGTTAGAAGAATCTCCTGATGATACTGGGCTATCCCGGCAATCATACAGTCGGTCGGTTCAATCGGCACTCCTTCTTTATAGAGGGTTCCATCAATCTTCCCAGCCTCTTCCGCACTGGCTTTATCAAAGTCAAGGATAAGCTGTGATTCGACAACTTCCACCACTTTTCTTTTTTCCTGCTCAGGTCGGGAACTCTGCACTACACCACTCCATAATTCCATGACTGTTGGGGTCGTAATATACAAATTCTCACGACGTTGACGAAGTTCCTCCTGTTTCCGTACTGCACTGGGCAGCTGATCCATCAAATCGATGATGAACGTCGTGTCCAGAATCATTGCAATCTCCGGGCAATCCGATTCATTCGTTCTCGGGAGGCTTTTCTTCTTTCCTGGATATGAGCACGAAGTTTTTCCACTTCCTCATGAGGCCAAATACCGATTAGCTCCGAAAGCGAATGCTTGGGGAAATGCTTGATGATCACATCGGTAAAGCTTTCCTGCTCACTTTTGTATTGTGCCAGCCGCTCATAAGCTTCTTCCGTAATCGTTAAAGTCTTGGTTGCCATCAAAAATCTCCCGTGATTTTTGTGGTTCTAAAAATGGTGCCATTTTTAAGAACCATTGCACGTACGTGTATGTACGTGTACTTTATAAAAGTATCGGCGGTAAAATATTTATAGTAAGACTACTTTTCAGCAAAGTATGACCGCCAAATTTGATTCCGCTAATTTCAATCCCGTTGATTTCCTCCTTCAGCAGGTCGCCGTTCCCGCAGCTCAATCAGATATTGGTGATGCAACAATGGCACTGGGAATCGTTCAGGAACGTCCCGATTACTACCAGAAGTTGGGCAGAAGGGATGCCACACTGTTCTCCTATGCCCTTTATAATATTCTTAAACATGATTCCCGCTGTCGGTTAGATGCGGAAGACGTTCTGCAGGGGCTAGAAAAAGCCTATCCTGAATTACAGGAGGCACTTTTTGGAGAAGATAGGTGTTTAAATATTATCCTCGATGAACAAGAACTAATAAATTGCGGTCAGCGAGATTTCAGCAGGGTGTCTGCCTATGTTCAGCAGCGGCTTCACTTGGTGGAGCAAGCCTACAGCGGGTATATCCGCAAGGAGGCAGACAGAATCTACCGGGCTTTTATGAACGAGAATTACCGATTGCCTGTTGCTGCCGTCGATAGTAGGTAGAGTAAGTGGTGCTCTTGTTTATTGAGTGATTTTCTTCGAAATCTTCCACAAGGTACCAAAATATTCCCGAAACGAAGCGCTGATGTCTTTGTTCTCAATCACGATCACGAACGGCGGGTCGCTTTTATTGGAATGGAGCACCGTCGTATCGCTGTAGATTTGGATGACCGTGGGTGTTGTTATATCCTTGGGAAGATAGCGTATCTCGGTTAAAGGAAGTTTCTGAAGTTCCTTTCCCCGTTGCCGCCCAGCAGGATTATTGATCATCAACGCTTTCGTTTTAACCCCTACCTTTGCCCGCCGTTTCTGGAAATGCTCCAAGTAGTAGGGCAAGGCCTGCACGGTCATCCCGGAAGAGCCCAGAACCAGCCATTCCTTGGGCCGGACCGCTAACAGACCCTCAAAGACCGTCTTTAATCCCTCTTTTCCCTTGTAAATTTTAACCTCCAGTTTACTGGTAAATTTGGAGAATTCCTGCAATTGCTCGACGACTCGTTGTAATTTTACTTCTTTTTGCTTTTCCATCTCCATTAACCGCTGGGGATTGGCCGCTTCAAAAAACTTTTTCTTACCCTGAATCACGAAACTCGCTAAACCTTTTTCAATCAGCCGTTCCAGCAGATCATAGACGACGGCACGGTGCCGGCCGGTTTTCTGGATTAATTGCGTCGCCGAGGCTGAACCCAACTCACAGAGTGCGAGATACAGCAGCGCTTCCGTCCGGGTTAAGCCGATATTTTCCAACACAGCGGTGTCCAGCATTCTTGTCATAATAAATATTATTACAAACTTATATATAAACTTTACTATCTAAGAGTGATATGAAATACCAAGGCGAACCAAAACCGATAGAATATGATCCCCTTACCCGTGCGGCCTTAGAAGCACAGCCGGAACTGGGGCCGGTGCATTTTCAGGTGAGCAGTGGTTCACATGCCAAAACCAACTTGCTGCTTAACCAGCATACTTCGGCAGAGCCTGTTAGGTATGAAACGTTACTTCCCTCTGAGCTGTGGGGCTGCGCCCGGGTATTATCCCAATATTTTGGCCGGTTGAACGAAATTGCCGTCTCGAAAACAACTTGGGAATTATCCGGGAAAGCCTATCCTGAAGAGGAATTAACGGCATCTTCCCGTCTGCTTCGAACCGAAAAACGGAAGGGTCTTTCTTTTGCCCTGGTCGAAACGACCACCTCGACAGTATCAGGAACACCGCTGCTGAAACAGCTCGATGAATTACTTTTGTACCATCAGGCCCAGGAAGGCTGGCGGTATCAGGAGCGGGAAGTGCCCGATCTGGAGCCATTTGAGACCAGCATTCCGCGAACAGTATATTTCCGCCATAGCTGGAATCCCGAAATCTGGAAGAACAATATCCATACCGATGAATATGCACGAAAATGGGGTTACCACCAGGCTTTGCCTGAATTCATTATGTATCTGGATTGGATTTTTGATGCAGTCTATCGACAGGAACAGGAAAAAGCTTTTGCCTCTCAACTTGATCTCCCGCTGATTTTACCTGTCTATGAAGGAGATTCCATCACTGTTCGATTGCAGAGGCTAGAACAAGGCTTTGTGGTACGATTGGTGAAAGGAGAGGTGACCAGACTTAGAGGAAAAGTCAGACTCTTGTAAACAGTGTTTCTCCACCAATTTTACCGAAACACCCTGGTTAGCCCGTGATTTCCGACAAAAAACACTTTCCACAAACGTAACGCCGCGAAAAATCACGGGCTCAGTTTATTGTCTTGGCAGGATTCTGGCCTGTTGGTTACGGGCGGGCGGATAAGGTTTAGCTGTTATAAATTTGAATGGCAATCTCTTTCGTCGAGATGCCAAAACCAAGTTCCCACAACCGTTTTTCATACGTCCAGAGTTTAGCTTTTTTCAGCAAGCAGAGAGCAATAAAATCCTCATCTTTCAAATGGTTCCCGAGAAGGCGTCGTGCTTCGGGCAAAAACGCTTTATACTCATCTAAGAGAACGAAAGTTATCCGTTCAAATAAGAGAGCAGCCAATTCGTCAAATTCCGCTTCCGAGAGCTCCGACTTGGCCATAATTTCCTCTTTATTATTGAGAAATTCCTGCTTCAGTTTTTCCGGTGCAAATAGATGTAGCCGAGCATCAAAAAAGAGCAGGATGATACTCCCCTGAGAAATCAGCGTTCGAAAGAAAACATTGGCATCAACGATGGTTTCCACTTAAATCAGGCCTTCCTCTTGGAGTTTCCGGTGCATCGCTGCTTTCACTTTTTCAGACAGCAATTCAGCATCTTTCTCCGTGAATTTAGACTTGGAAATGATCTTAAGAAATTTCTCCAGTGCCACTGACCGTTCCAGATCTTCGGCGATTTCTAGTCTCACGACTTCAGACCAGTTCACCCAGGAGAAATGCTCTAAATCAGCTTTGAGTTCTTCATCCACGGCAAAGGTGACGGAGGCCATTGGTTCAACTCCTGGCTTTCTCTAACTTTTTTAGTTGTTCCACTCTCTGCTTAAGGATGGTACGAAAACGTTCCGCCCAATTGATATCCGGGCGATGATCAAGCTTTTCTTTCAACTCGTCCGACAGGGCTAAGGTCATTCGTGGCATGTTCTCAGGTAATTGATTGTATGGAAGTAATTGCTTGTATTTAAAGCTTTCGCCATTCTGCCATTCTTTTCCTCCGCAATCGGAAGCGTGCCCCGCCAGATATAAAATCCACTCATTTTTGACCAAAATCTCCGACATCTTTATAAACCCCAAAATTCTCCAAAACTACGAGATTTACCGACGACAAAATAAAAATGAAACCACTTACAATTTTCCCGTAAAAAAGAGCCCCAAGCCAGCCAAATTTTAACCCCAAAAATGACCCCGGAACCAGCCCCAACTCCCCCACAACCGGAGAAGCCCAGTAGCTATGGCGCCGCCCAAATCCAGGTCCTGGAGGGGCTGGAAGCAGTTCGCCGTCGGCCAGGGATGTTCATCGGCGATACCGTCCTGCGCGGCCTGCACCATCTGGTCTGGGAAATTGTCGACAATTCCATTGATGAAGCCTTGGCCGGCTTCTGCACTAAAATTACCGTCACCATTCATCCCGACAATTCCGTTACCGTCGAAGATAACGGCCGGGGCATTCCGGTGGAGATTCATCCCCAGCTCGGCGTTCCAGCGGTGGAAGTGGCTTTAACCAAGCTGCATGCCGGCGGGAAATTCGACAAAAGCGTCTATAAAGTGGCCGGCGGACTGCACGGGGTAGGCCTTTCGGTCGTCAATGCCCTTTCGGTCCTGCTGGAAATCAGCATCAAGCGGGACAAGAAAATCCATTTCCAGAGTTATTCCCGGGGCAAGCCATTGATGAAGCTGGAAGTGACCGGCGATACTGATGAGACGGGGACGATCGTCCATTTCCTTCCGGACCAGGAAATCTTTCAGGAACGCACCTTTCATTATGACATCCTTTCCAAACGATTGCGGGAACTGGCTTTCCTCAACAAAGGGATTGAAATTGCGCTGGCCGATGAACGGGATAATAAAAAAGACGTCTTCAAATATCTGGGCGGGATCAGGGAATTCATCGCTTTTGTCGACAAGAACAAGACGCCGCTGCAGGAAGTCTTCTATTTTGAAAAAGAGAAGGATAAGGTGGTAGTGGAAGTAGCCTTGCAGTACAATTCTTCCTACCAGGAGAATGTCTTCACCTTTGTCAACAACATCAGCACGATTGACGGCGGAACGCATTTATCGGGATTCAAGACGGCCCTGACCAGAGTGATCAACAACCTGGCCCGGAAATATGGCAAGGAGAAAGGGGAAGTCAAGCTTACGGGAGATGATGTCAAGGAAGGCCTGACGGCCGTCATTTCCGTCAAGGTTCCCGAGCCTCAATTTGAGGGGCAGACCAAAGGCAAGTTAGGGAACAGCGAAGTGCTGGGTATTGTCAACTCGCTGGTCTATGATGAATTATCGTCATATTTTGAAGAGCGCCCGCCCATGGCTAAGGTCGTGGTGGGCAAATGCATGGAAGCCGCCATCGCCCGGGAAGCAGCACGGAAAGCCCGCGATCTCGTGCGCCGGAAGGGAGCACTGGAAGGGGCCGGCCTTCCCGGAAAACTGGCCGACTGCAGCAATAAGGATCCCCGGAAGTGCGAGATTTTTGTGGTGGAAGGCGATTCTGCCGGTGGCTGTTTTTCTGGGGAGACTAAAGTTGCTCTGGCGGATGGCCGGGCTTTACCATTTAATGAATTGGTTGAGGAACATAAAGCAGGAAAAAGAAATTTTTGTTACACCCTACGGGAGGACGGAACGATAGGTATCGAGGAGATTAAAAACCCGAGGATGACAAAACAAAAAGCAGAAGTGATCAGGCTTACTCTGGACAATGGTGAGGAAATTATCTGTACTCCTGACCATCTCTTGATGACCAGGGAAAGAAACTATAAACCAGCACATACCCTCTTGAACACCGACTCGCTGATGCCCCTGCAGCGAAAATTATCTCAAATCGGCGGAAGAATCACTATCAAAGGCTATGAAATGGTTTTTGATCCTAAATTCCATCGCTGGATCTTCACCCATCTGCTCGCCGATGGCTGGAATCTTGAACATCAGGTCTATTCTTTGGAACAGGGCCCCCACCGGCACCATATTGATTTCAAAAAGCTGAATAACAACCCCAGCAACCTTACGCGATTGACCAGAGAGCAGCATATCCGGCTCCATCAGGAACTTTGTCACAAGCTCTTGCACCGAGAGGACGTAATCGAAAAGTGCCGGCAATTAAAGAAAACCAAGGAATTCCGGCAAAGGATGAGCAACAGGATGAAACAAATGGGAGCGCTGTTACGTTCACGAGCCCAAGAACAATGGAAAAATCCTCTCTACAAGAAATATATGAAGGAGAAGTTCTTGCAATTTTACTACAGCAATGAAGAATATAGAAAACGCAATAATCAGCATCTCCAGACGATCCAACAGCAGCATTGGAGCAGTGCAGATAACAGAAGTGCCCAGTCCCGGAGGGTGAGACAGTTCTTCAACGACCATCCTGAGCAGAAGAAGTTTCTCTCTCAGATTGCCCAGCGGCAATGGCAAAACGAGGAATTGCGATCATGGAGAAAGGAAAAGACCAAGGGGCAATGGACTGTGGAATTTAGGAAAAAAAGAAAGGCAGCATACAACAATACCTATCTCCTCAAAACATTGAAGGCGTTACGTGAAATTTATGACCAAACCGGGGAAATCGATATCGCTAAATATAATCAACTGAGAAAGGAAAGGAATGATAAGACGCTCCTGCGCTACGATACTTTCACAGAACGATTTTTCTGGGGTGATCCGGAAGAAGTACAGGAAGCAGTTATTAACTTCAATCATAAAGTTATTCGCCTGGAGCAAACCGGGGAGAAGATGGACGTCTATGACCTGGAAGTTCCCAACACCAACAACTTTGCCCTGGCTTCCGGCATCTTCGTTCATAATAGCGCCAAGATGGGCCGCAACCGCGAGTTCCAGGCCATTCTGCCCCTGAAAGGAAAAATCCTGAACGTCGAGAAAGCGCGCATCCATAAGATGATGGAGCATAAGGAAATTGTGGCGTTGATTGCCGCCCTCGGCACGGGCATCGGCGAGGATTTTAAAATTGAAAAATTGCGCTATGACAAAATGATTATTACCTGCGACGCTGATGTTGATGGCAGCCACATCATGACCCTGCTCCTGACTTTCTTCTACCGCTACATGACGCCGCTGATTGAGCAGGGGCACGTCTACGTGGCGATGCCGCCACTCTTTCGCCTGCAGAAAGGGAAGCAGGCAGAGTATGTTTATACTGACCAAGAAAAGGAAGAAGCACTGGCGCGCTGGGGCGGGATGGAGGGCGTGACGATTCAGCGCTACAAGGGCCTGGGAGAGATGAATCCCCAGCAGCTGTGGGAGACGACGATGGATCCGGCGGTGCGGAAACTGAAGCAGGTGATGATTGAGGATGCGGTAGCGGCCGACTTGATGTTTACCATTTTGATGGGCGAGGAAGTCGAGCCGCGGCGGGAGTTCATTGAGAAACATGCTTTAGAGGTCGTTAATTTGGATGTGTAGGCTATAGGTTATTTATTTTCTTTTCGCCACCAGCAATAGTCGTTCGTGAGGCTGGTGTTGAGGATGATCTGTAGGAATGATGTTCTGTTCGATCATTTCAAATCCCATTTTTGCCAGCACGATAATAATCTCTCGTAAATTCTTTGGCCGTTTTTCTGAAAAGAAGAAGGCTAACCCGTAATCAACGGAATGGTTGAGAAATAAGAGTCCGTTCGGCTTAAGAAGGGGTTTGACATTTTCCAGGAATTTCCTGTAATCAAGATAGTTCCAGAGATGAGAGACGATAATGCTATCAACTGGTCGGGGAATACTATCTGGCTTGAAGTTCTCTAAATCTGCTGCCTGTATTTTTATTTGCGGAGAATTGTGGCGCACCGTGAGATACTGGATCACGTAGGGATCGTTATCAGTGTAGATAATTTGCCTGATGGAAGGAAATCGATCTGGCGTGATGAGCGGGTTGAAAAAAGGGCCAGCTTCCATAATAATCTCACCCGGACCGTGCTTTTGGATCAGGGGAAGAAGCAGGCAGCTATTTTGAATCATTCTTCTCCTGGCTTCCAGATCAAACTCGGTCCCGAAAGGATTGTCCTGTAATGACCAGCCGGGCCAGCTGTAGTTGTCTTCCTCATTCATAAGTGGTGGTGTGAACAGGAAGTTATTATAGATTACTAACATGAAATTGATTAAAATAGCAATTGATAAGCAAAAAATTTATATACCATTGTTTATATTAGCAAGATTATGGATGAGATTGATCAGAAAATAGTGGTGGAATTAGAGAATGACAGTCGCTTGTCCACCAGTAAGATTGCCAAAAGAACAGGGCTGGCCCAGACGACGGTACATTATCGAATAAAAAGGCTCGTGAACGACAAAGTCATTAAGAAATATACCGTGGTGATTGATTCGGAAAAGGCCGGAAGACCGGTTATGGCCTATGTTCTTGTGCTTTACGATACGGTAGCAATGAAAGAAAAAAATTACAAGTATGAAGATACTGCCAAGGGCATTCGAAACATTCCTGGCGTACAAGAGTTTGCTTATACTGCCGGACAATATGATATCATCATCAGAGTAACGGCAGGAAGCATGAAAGAACTGAGTAATGTAGTTTTAGGACAATTACGACGCATCCCTGGCGTATTGAGAACTGAGACCATCGTCGTGATGGATTATTTTGAGAAATAATTTCAGTTGAATTATTGCTTTTTTGAGGCAAAGATTTAATTATCACTACACGTTCTTCTACCCATGTATTACCATTGCCGCGACCTTAAACACGTGAAGTACGGAAAAGTCTATCCGGCGCCGGTCGATTCTCTGGACAAGGATTTCCTACCAGCGTATCAATGGCTCGGCCAGCATTGCGGCTTTTTCCCACAGATCTGGCTGTCCCGGAGCGTCAGCAGGATTACAGGCATACGGAATAGCCGCGAGCATATTCTTTTCGGCTTTGAGCACGTACAAGGCTTTCCCGTATCCTACGATCATTGGGAATTTTTGTTGAATCCCCTGCTCAACCGCCCAAAACCTGATGACCAATACCTGGCAGAATATTTTACCGAACTCAGCAGAGACCTGCTCGCTGAGGGGGAGGAATTAGACGACATTTTGCAGCAGTGGCAGCACAGTCAGGGGATAGACGATTTCTTACAGCGCTATGTGTTCGTAGAGAGAAATCAGGTAGTGGTGCCTTCCTTAAATCTAAAAAGCGCCAAGGAAATCATCTGCCGCAATGAACAGCAAAGGAAAAAGTTGCGAAGAATGGGCTTTATTGAGGATCGGGTGAAGATCAGGAATATTGGCCAGCGCTAGTAATGGTCTAAATATGTGCTTAAAGAATAAATTACAGATAGATTTAATAAAGAGCTGGTTGATTGGGTAGTAGAGGAGGTAAACCATGGCCGGATTTGACAAAACTTTGGACAAAGAATTATTTTCCACAGCGGTAGAACTAGGCCGCAGCCGGATAACGGTGGCAGTTTTCTCATATAATGAAGGCACGGCCAAACTGCAGATCAGCCGCGAGAATAAAAGTGCCAGCGGCGAATATAATTTTGCCAAGCTGGGCCGGCTGACTAAAGAAGAAGTGGACGTGATCCTGCCGTTGATGGAAAAGGCGAAGAAATACCTCTAAAAATATTCTTTCCTCTCCGCGAGCCTGTCGTATCTGCGAGCCGGATTCTCTTTAATCTTCGGGATATGCCTGTTTAATTAGATTTAACAACTGAAATCTCTCTCCTAACTTTACTCTTATCTTCGCCCTTTCTGCTGGCGTTCTCCATTTCTTTTCTTTT
>JAHFSD010000007.1 GCA_023265925.1 archaeon | reverse complement strand
CGTTTTCGTGACCATCCCGTCAAGTTTGAGAAGGTGCAGGACCGGCAGCGGGGAAAGGCGCAAGTGTTGTTTTCGTGGAAAGGTATCCAGAAGCAACTGGGCAATTTTAGGCTGCAGACGAAAGAAGGAATCCTGCATAAAAATGAGATTGTGGGCGTGTTGGGCGAGAATGGCATCGGCAAGACCTCGTTTATCAAGATTGTGGCGGGAATTATTCCTCCCGACAGCGGCTTTATCGATAAAGAAATAAAAGTAGCGTACAAGCCGCAGTACCTGGAGACATCTTCGGAACAGCTGGTGGCAGAATTCCTGCAGGAAGCGATTCAAAAATACAGCCACCAGTTAATTACTCCGCTAACGCTGGAAAGCCTGTTCACCCGAAAATTGAGCCAGCTTTCGGGAGGAGAACTGCAGCGCGTCTCGATTGCCAAATGCTTAGCGCAGGATGCCCAGCTTTTTTTATTGGACGAGCCTTCAGCCTACCTGGACGTCGAGCAGCGGCTGATTGTCAGCAAGGTGATCAAGAACGTTGCCAACGAGCGGGAGGCGACCATTCTGATCGTGGATCATGACCTGATGTTCATTGACTACGTCTCGGATCGCTTGATGGTATTTACGGGCGAACCGGCAAAGTCAGGGATATTGCAAGGGCCGTTTACGATGGAAGAAGGGATGAATTTGTTTTTGCAGGAGTTAGGGATTACACTGAGAAGGGATCAGACCTCTCATCGTCCCCGCATTAACAAGCTTAATAGTGTGAAAGACCGGGAGCAACGGGCGGAAGGGAAGTGGTATTATAGTTAGGCTGGTAAGTAAGGGAGTATCGCTGCCAGTGTTTTGCTTTCTACGATATAATCTGCCACCTTCTTCAGCTCTTCCGACTGCGGATTAAAGGCAATCGCCAAGCCCACTTCCTGAAAGGCCTCAATGTCGGCCTCACTATCGCCAATGTAGATGGCTTCTGTGGTGGAGATTCCTAAATCCTTGCACAAATGTCGGATAATCTCGGCCTTCTTGTGCTTTCCTGCTCCGATGGGCCAGATAAATTCACCGCTGACTTTACCATCTCGGATGACTAATTCGTTGGCGAAAAGGTGGTCTACGCCGTAATCGTGCTGAACCCTTCGGGCAGCGTCAATACTGGAAGCACTGATGATCGCTGAAACCAGATCCTTTTTCTTCATGTACGAAAATACTTTTTTCACCCCGGGAAGATACTGGAGGGAATTCACCAGTTCATAATAGGGTTTAGCATCTTTTCCCTTCCATAGTTTTATTACAACTTCTTCCACTAATTTATCATAATTGTGGTGCAAATACTCTTTAGTCAGCCTTTTTCCCTCTTCCAGTGTTCCAAACTTTGTATGCAATTCCATCCAGAAATTAACATCTTGGAAAATGACGCCGTCCAGGTCAAAGCAAATTAGTTTATAGGTCATATTCAGCTAAGAAACAGAAAATGATATAAATCTTCCCTTCTTCCCCCCTAAAATAAGGGGCTTTCTTTTTTGTGCGAAACAAATAGTGTGTTTTGCTAGGATAGTAAAGTGCTTATCAATATAGACAATTGCGTTGATTATGTTACACGGAAAAAGCCAGAAAGCTACGGGCTTTAGCCCATAGATGAAAGGCTCTGGCTTTTTCGTGTCCTGAAAATGCGGGGGCAAGAAAGCGCCTCAGTTCAAGCCACGGACTTTAGTCCGTGGTGAGGCGCTTTCCCGCATTTTCATGACTTTGATACGCAATTGTCTATCAGGAAATTGCGCTGGATATAATATCACTAAATTAGCGCAATTGACTATACCTGAGGAAAAAAACGAAAAGAAAGAAGTGAAACAGGTTTCAGAACTACTAAATCAGTTTTCTGCACCAAATTATTTATAAAGTACAACTGCTTAAAGAATCAAAATGGCAAAACCAATCGAGGCCACCCCTACCCTCAGAGGTGCTGATGCAGTACGATTCATTAAGAAGATGATCAAAGAAGAGAGGAATCCTAACCCTAAACGTATCGCTTTTATCAAGAAAGCTTTAAATACTAAATTTCACGTTGTTAACTAAGTCAAGATACATCGGGGTGGTGCCTTTCTTCCGTTCTTTAAGCATCTCAAATCCGATCTTTTTGTAGAAATGAATGGAGTCATTCTGAGGATTACGTTTTGCATCTAATACAATGAACCGGCAGCCAGCATACTCACTAAAGATATGGTTGGCAATTTTAACCGCAAAGGCCAGCATTTGAGTCCCAATGCCTCTTCGTAGAAATTTGTCATTGACACAAAGTCTGCCTATTTTTAAAGCGGGAAGAGAATGATATAATATCCCTTTCCGGTGAAAAACGTCTTTAAGATTACCCTCCAGGTTTATGCGGTCATTCAACAAGGTAATATACCCTACCAACTCTCCTGTTGCTTCTAAAAATAAGAGATACGTTACTGAGATTCTACTGTTCTGATTATCCAGCGCATCTTCAACTAAAAAACTAACCAATTCCTGTTCGTACGAGCGAAAGGACTGAACATCATGATGCTCCTGCATCCTTTCGATTCTGAGCTGCTCAGAAGTAATTTTATCCATCTTCACACACCCCTTTACTTCTCATTCTTTTGTCTAAGTTCACACCTTTCATTTATTTTCCCCACTTTTGACCTCTGGTTCACACCCTTCCCTTACTCTCCCCTTTGATAATCCCCGCTCCAATCAGATGCGCGGCCCGGATCGGCTCGGGGATATTGCTGTTCGTCGAAGATAGTTTGATGATTTTTTCCGCCTTCTCCAGGGAAATTCCGGCGGCCTGAATATGTATTTCGCCTCCCTTCAACACGATCTTCCGGGGCGTTCCGGCTTTTTCCATCAAAACATACTTCTTCCCCATGCCCAATTTCTTCAGGGTTTTCTCCAGCTTCTCAAAATCCGGCATTTTTCTCACGACAACAATGACTGGTATGCCAGTATGTTTATGCAGGCTGTGGATGTTAATCACGTTAAACCCGCCTACGGCAATGCCATCGAGCAGAATCGCCTGTATTTGCGGCTTGAATTTGCTGTTATTGATCAGCTGAATCAGTTGATAGGTGGCATCATCTCCATCGACCTGAACGGTAGTGGAAAGAACGCCGTCCATCCATTTGCCCCCGCGAAAGAAGGTGCCGATAACGAGAACGGTTTTGTCCTCTAAGTCGAAAGGGGAGTCATCAAGGCCCAGGAGGCGGATTTGTGGTTTCATGTTTTCTGAAAAGTTTCCCCCAATCTTCTCTATGTCTGTTCCACAACACATACCAGGCAATTAAAACCATCACCACACTAAACCACTGCCCTAAACTCAATCCGAAATGGAGAATATCTTCCCGGAAGAAATCCATCATAAATCTTCCCACCCCTTCCCACAACACCAAATTCCAGAAGATAAAGCCGGGGGCAAACTGATTTCGGGCCGATAAAAACCACAGCCAGCCAAACACGGCCAGTCGCTGAATCGCCGAATAAATCATGTTAGGATGCCGGCAGGCTTCGCCATAATCGGGAAAGACGACGCACCATTTGCCCTCCCAAACCCGGCCAACTAATTCGCCGTTGATAAAATTGGCAATCCGCCCCAGAGCCAGGGCAAACATCGCCGGGACGGATAAAATGTCAGCAATCGTCCAGAAATTAAGCTGTTTCTTCCGGCAGTATAGCCAGCAGGCCATGACTATGCCCACAAATCCGCCATGGAAACTCATCCCGCCCTGCCAGATGTACAATAAATTCCAGGGCTTATAGAGGTAGATTTCCGGGTTCCAGAAGACCATGAACAGGCGAGCGCCAATGATCACGCCGAGGATAAGGTAAAACAACAAATCCCAAATGTCATCTTTAGAGATTTCCAGGATGCCTTTCTTCTGTGCCCGGCTCAGCCAGTACGCCCCCAACAGGAAGCCGAGGACGTACACTAACCCATACCAGCGAATTTCCAGCGGTCCCAGGTCAACTATTGTCGGGTTAAGGTTGTGGATCCACATGGTCGTTAACTCCCATCTACCTCTTTTTCTTCCTAAATCTTTATATATTCTTCCTCTCTTTTTCATTAAAATATGATAACCCAGAACTTCCTGATGGAATTTGAACTGTGCCTGCTGCGTGCTTATAATCATGCCGCCCGTAAAGTGGAAGGAAAGAAAGGCTCCGACGTCTCCAGCCGCGCCCACCTGCGGGAAGATTTCGTCAAGGAATTCATGAACACCTTCGGCGAGCAGCATTCCGTCTTAGGCTGGGAGATCGAGAAGGGCGGGCACGATTCTGCCAAGCTCTTGCAGAAAATCAGCAAGGAAGTGGAAGGTAAAGTGCGCACCTTCCTGCTGCAGAAAGAGCCCACGGACAAGAAGACCTTTGAGCGCCTGGTGCGGGACCTGAAGAACGATATCCGCTCGGTGTTCTATGAACGGTATTTGGGCGGGGTATAGGGTTGGTCCGGGAAGGGGAAATTTCTGAGCCCCTAAGCTCATAAAGTCCTCCTATCGCCCCAATCTCGCCATTCCAGCCCATTTATTCCAATATCCATGCTGTTATTACCGTAAACTTTATATACTCACTATCTCTCTCTGAGAGTTATACTAATAAAATATACAGGTACAAAAAGGGTGAATGATTATGGCAGATGAAAAAGATAAACGGTATTCTCGGGAATTAATCGGCAAAACCATCGTCTCGAAATCGGGCAAGAAGTTCGGTGAAGTGGGCGATTTAGTGTTTGAAGTGGGCTCCGGTGAATTGATCCACATGATGCTTAAGAATGCGACGCCCTACAGCGAACGCCTGGAATTGGAGAAGAGCAAGGAAGGGCAGCATCTGATCCCGTTCTCGTCCGTGATTGCCACCGGTGATTTTGTGGTGGTGGCCGAGGAAGACATAATCTGAAGCAACCAGAGAATCCTCAGATTTGCGTGGTTACCGAAGAGGATATTATTTAAGGTTTTTTTTGGTTGTGGCTTTGCCCTGCTTTCCAGAATTGCCACAGGAAATTTTTCAGAAGAATGGTTTATTTTCTTAAATGTTCTTCTTCCTCCCTCCGAAAAATATTCTCATAGACAATCACATCATCCCGCTGCGGCCCCGTTCCCAGCATACAAAATTTCTTTCCGACCAAGTGCTCGATGCGGTCAATGTAGCGTTGGGCTGCAGGCGTTAAGGTCTTCTGGTCTGGCTCCGTAAATGATTTCCACGGCTCAAACTTTTCCGTGATGGGACGAGCTTTATGGAGCACATCACGGCGATGGAACAACACGTCCCACGTATCATATTTTTTCCCGTCAATTTCATAAGCTATCACGATTTCCGGTTTGACGTCAAGTTTTGCCAGTGTTTCCAGTCGGTCGCCACAGGTGCCTGCCAGATAATCTACATCGGCAACTTCTGCCGCATAGCGGGCCGCAACGGCGTCAAACCAGCCGAGGCTTCGCGGTTTCCCGGTGGTAGAACCAAATTCACCCCATTCCTGTCGGACTTTTTCTTCCAAATCAGCAGGCAGCTGTGACACAAAGGGACGATCGCCGACACCCACGCTACTGCAATATAATTTGGCCACGCCGACGACCGTATCGGGTCGTATCGGAAATTGGGTAATCTGGCTGGAGGTCGTTCCCGGATAATTGCCGGCGTCAATATCGAGCATCACACCTTGGGCTCCTTCCAGAAGCCAGTACCGTGAGCCTTTGAACTGCCGTACCTGATGATCCTGAACTAAGAATGGTGCCAGAAATCGCCTCTCTTTTTCATATTTAGCAGCATATTGCCCGTATCCTTCATACTGAAGAGGAACACCGTCAGGAAACATTCTCTTCAGGCAATCAGCCATGACCTCTTTGTTCAGAAATTCTATAAAACGCATCCCGATCCGGGCATACTTATCAGCAGCAGTTTGCCTGATGCCATTTCCAGTGGAAGTATGCCGTTCCTGCTGCAACGCTGCTTGATCAGAATCAACGTGATGCTGTAAGGTAATGTGCGCATTCGCCGCTATCCCACAATTTTCAGGGGTTATTGCTATACCCTGTTGCTGCAGTTCCTGTATTTCCCCCATTAGTTTTGACGGGTTGAGATACATCCCCGCCGAACAGAGATTATACATTTGAGGGTACAGTATCCCGCTAGGAATATAGTGAAGGACAATCCTGCTCCCATTATGATAGAGAGTATGTCCGGCGTTACATCCCCCATTATGCCTCTCCACGGCAACAAGTCCAGCACGGCATTGAAGATCAGGAGATCCCAGGCTGAGACCGCCGACGAGGCAGGAAACGGCATGATGGAGAACTTTTCCTTTTCCTTCATCGCCCCACTGCACGCCGACAAAAGCAATTTTTTGCTGCATTCCTACCACCATCTGGAAAGGGTTGGGAAAGGCTTTTTAACGTTTTAGGTGGTGGGGTGGATAGGTTTAGGCTTTACAACATTACGACAATATTTCCACTTCAATCTTTTTCTTGCTGATCGGAAATACTCTCAGCGTATCCTTATAATGCAGGTTGATAAATTTAGTTATTTCTGGCGGCCAACGCATTACTAAAGAATTGCCGCTCTTGGTTACTGTTACTTTTCTCTCCAGTCCGAATATATTTTTCTTTTTTACTTCCTGTTCGATTTTTTCAACAGTCGTTTCATCAAGAAACTCGGTACCACATTGGGCGCAACGTTCACACTTCTGCATCCCAAAATCAATGCCAAAAAATTCAACGGGACAGTGTGTTACCATTAAAGTTCCGCCGCAGCGACATTTATAGGGTAGTATTGTTTCAGGCATAGTGATTACCACAGTTTTACAGTTATAGGATAGACCTTCTGTATTTTTTCTTTTGTATAAATCTGCTCATCGTAAACAATGGAATAATAGGAATAGAGTGATTCAAAGAGCCCAGTTTCTTTCTGAAGATGCTTTTGGCCTTGCCGAATTGCTTTTCTGATTTCCTCCTGTGAAATACCCCGTAACCACAGGCGTTCCAAGGCATGCTTACAGCGCTGATGGTCCCAGTTTATCTTCAATTCCACGTATTCTATGTATTCTTGGTTCTTTAAATAGTTTTCGGTGATTTTTTATTTCTTTCTTGGGTGGAATACCCCGTAGCTCTGCTACGAAATATATAATAAAATAAATCCACCCAAGAAAGATTAAAAATACCCCGCAGCTTGCTGCGGCTGGGATTTTTATTTTGGCGCCCGGCCATCTCTATTTTACCAGTTCACATCAGCCTCTGCACCGTCCTTAAATCCCCCACCCGCTTCTGATAGGGAATCGCCGTCCGGAAGAAATGGAAAAACACTTTCTTGGTCCATTCCACCCAGTCCTGATCGTGAAAGGTGTAGAAGATGAACGTTTCCTTCGCCAACTCGCCTTCCTTGAAATCCTGGGGATTCTTGATTTCCTTAAAGCGGGCCAGTTTATTGTCGACTGCCAGTCCCCGCAACGGCTGGTGGGCATGGCGGATCTCAATCGCTTCCCAGCCCAGGCGCTGATTAATTGCCTCCACGTTCTGGATGTTTTCAATGCCGGGAAGTTCGATCCGCGTCAGGATTTTAATGGAAATCTTTTGTTTGGCCAATTCTTCCAGCAATTCTAACATGGCGGTCTTCCCCTGCTTCTGCCGCGTCCAGCTTAAGTTGCCGGAGAAGAACAAGATCTGTTCCTGCGCCAAACGCAACAGGCTGGCAAAATCGTGCTTCAACAATTGTTGTTCCCCTTCCTGATGCTCAATGAAGGCATCCCGCTTGCTCTCTTCCACATACTGATAGATGTCAAACGGGCTGAAATCGGTTTTATGTTTTCCCTGAGTAATCCGCTGAAATAATTGATCCTGGGCAAGATGGGAATGGAGCCGTTCTGCGACATTCCAATAAACGACTTTTAACGCTCCCCTGGTCCCGCCGCGGAAGGTGCGTACGGCAATCGTGCCTTGCTCTCGGGCAATCCTTTCCACATAGCTATCGGCTGTGCGCCAATTCAGGTCAAGGAGCTCAGAAATTTCCTGAATCGTCCTGGGTTTAGTGTAGATAAAGTCGTTGATTTGCCTGATGAGTTCGTTGGTGAGCATCTTATTTCATCTCCACCAGCAGCTGGGCAATTCCGGTATAGTTTGCCGGTGTTATTCCTTGTAATTTTTCTTTAATTTCTTCCGGGATGTCCAGGCTTGCTATAAATTGTTTCAGATCGTCCGTGGTAACTTTTTTTCCTCTGGTCAGTTCCTTCAATGTTTCATAAGGCAGTGCTGCCCCGGCACTTCTCAATACAGTCTGAATTGCTTCGGCAATAACTTCGGGATGGTTTTCTAAATCTTCCCATACTTTCTGTTCATTGACAGTGATTTTATGCAGGCCATTCAGCGTCGAGATGTAGCCGATCAAACTGTGGGCCAGGGCAGTGCCAAAATTTCGTTCAACAGTAGAATCGGATAAGTCGCGCTGCAGCCGCGAAATGGGCAATTTCGTGGAAAAGAAGCCTAACAGCGCATTGGCCACTCCCAGATTCCCTTCACTGTTTTCAAAATCGATGGGGTTTACTTTGTGCGGCATCGTGGAAGAGCCGATTTCCCCTTCGTGAGGCTTCTGGACAATCCAGCCGTCGCTGATGTACCGCCAGATGTCCTGATTAAAATCGAGAACGATGGTATTTAATCTCCGTAAATTGTCAAACAACTCGGCATAAGTATCATGTGACTCAATTTGGGTCGTGATCAGGTTTGGTTTTAATTTTAGGGTTCGTCCTTCATTAAATCTTTCCACGAAATCCTGTGTAAATGCGATCCAGTCAACCTCAGGATAGGCAGCGTAATAGGCATTATAATTTCCGGTGGCCCCATTCAGCTTGGCCAGAATTTCCAGCGATGCCCATTGGCTTAATTGCCGTTCCAGTCGGGAGGCGTACACTTTAAATTCTTTTCCTAACGTTGTCGGTGATGCCGGCTGGCCGTGCGTCCGTGCCAGCACCGGGAGCTGTTTGTAACGCTGTGCCAGCTCTTCCATTGCGGTGTACAACTCTGTTGCTTGGGGTAAGATGATTTTACCCATCCCGTCGCTCAGCATCAATCCATATGCTATGCTGTTGATGTCTTCAGAAGTGAGCGCAAAATGGATCCACTCTACACAATCGTCCAAGGTCGTCCCTTCCAGTTTTCTCTTCAGATAATATTCAATAGCTTTAACATCGTGACAAATGGGCTTGAGATTCCCGTATCCGGTGGTTTCGATGGCTTTGACAATTTCCGCCTCTTCTACAGAAAGAGCGCACAACTGTCTCACTGTCCTGTTTTCTTCTTCCGAGAAAGCCCTTAGCCCTATGCCAGGGTGTTCGGAAAGGGCGATAAAGTATTCTACTTCCACTTTTATTCGATAATGCATTAACCCCCGTTCACTGAAAATAGTGGCCAGTGGCTTGGTATATCCACTATATCTTCCATCAACAGGGCTTAGTGCTTCTAGCTCGCTCCGTTGGTTTTCAGGTGTCATTACCACTTCGTTTGTCTCCTGGCAATGCCGGTTTTCGCGTGCCGTCCAAAAAGCAGGGATAGCTTTTTGAGGCACCAAAATGCTCGTTGTCATTTTGCGTGCCCTGCTTTCCTTAAGCTCAAATACACCACTATGCCTATTTTCCCTACAGGAATAACTATATTTTCTACAACTATATTAATATTATGGTGATGGAAAAGATGCTGGAAAAATATGTTCTCACCGGCGGGCCGGGGACGGGGAAGTCAACTGTCCTGGCCGAATTAGAAAAAATTGGCTATCATACTTGCCCGGAAGCGGCCCGGTTAATTATTCAGGAGGAGCAGGAGAAAGAAAACGGGATTTTACCCTGGAGCAACCTCTATGAATTTGAGAAAAAGAATATGCAGCGCCAGTGTAAACTGGAATGGGATTTAGAGCGACAAATCCGGAAAGAAGTGCTGCGGCGCCAGCAGATGGAGAATATACCGTGGACTGAACAGACCAAAGAAAGGATGATTTTTCTCGACCGGGGCATCCATGACGCTCTGGCCTATTGCCTGGAAGGATGCATACCAGCTCCACCGGGATACCCCTACCTGTCGGAAGTCACTTCCCTACGGTACGATAAAATCTTCCTGCTCGAGCCGCTCCCGGACTATCTTCTGGATACTGTCCGCCGGGAAGATTCCCAGAAAGCACAACGGCTGCATCAGCACATTCAAATCGTGTATGCCGCCTATGAATATACACTTATCCCGGTTCCCGTCCTTCCCCCTGCCGAACGAGCACAATTCATTCTAAAACAGATTGAACAAATAAAACAGCTGGAGCAAGCAAAACAAAGAGAACAGACAGAACAGACAAAACAACTACTACAACAACAACAACTACAACAACCAATTGAGGTGATGAACCATGGGAGGATGTTATGACTCGAGGTATGACAGCAACTGCTACCAAAGACCGGCGCGGACAGTAAATCAGATCGAAAGCCTGCTGGAAAAGTTTTTCTCTACGCACGAGCGTAAGCACCTGTTTGATGCCTATCGCCAGTACCTGGTTGACAACGATCAAGGCTTTATCCGGAAAGTCGTGGAAATGAGCGGCAGTGAAATCAAAAAAGAATTTGGCGACTATGAGATCGAGGCAAAACTGGAATTGTCCATCACCGGAAAGCCTAACCTGACCGAAATCATGGACGCCTTTGAATTTACGCCCTCACCGGCAGCCCGTTTTCTGAAGGATGCCAGCAACCTGGAATCGTCGGGTATCAACCATTTCTTTGGCACGGAAAATGGAGAAGAGCGCTTTGTGGTGATTGAAAAGAAAGGCAAATGGTACCTGAAAGAAAAAGGTCCGCGAGAGCCTTACAACCTGGGCATTCCGGGGGAAGAGTATGTGATGAAGCGGAAGGAAAAAAGAGTAGAGACCGATCCGCTGGAAGTTGCCAAGATCGCTACCGGGAGTTATGCGGATGGAAAAACATCCTATATTGGCGGCGTGAGCAAGAATCGGGCAGAAGCGCACCTGTTACAGACGGTTAATGGGCGAATTTATTCGCTGACGGTCGATGAATTAATCCGGGCAGATAAATCCACAATGGTACAGTTTGAGGCCGAATATGCCGGCTATGTTCCCAAATTCAAGACTAAGCTGAATGATGAGCGGGCGGCCGTGGAAGATTTGGTGGCCATCCTGAAACAGATTGTCTTCCTCTACAATGATCTGGAACTGCCCGGTGGGCAGCGCTTGCTGATCAAGCCCTCCCAGGAGCGGAAGTTTGACTTTGTCAGCAAGGGAAGACCATTACAGCTGGTGGGGGCGGGAAAGAAATAGAACCTAAAAAATAAACCATGTTAGCGTACATCTCCGGCCCGCATGGTGCGGGAAAGAGTACGTTGATGACCGCGTTGGCCGAGCGCTATCCTCAGATCATTCCCTATCAGGAAGACCGCTGGGATTTTCCCAAGGTTCAGGGCGACTGTTTTGTGCGGGCCAAGTCCAAAATGCTGCGGTATTATTTTGAAGCTCTGGAACAGAAGCAACTGGACCGGGAAGATCGCATTCTCATTGCCAATCGTTGCTTTTTTGATTACGCCGTCTATTCCCGTTCTTATGCTGCCTTGGGCTGGCTGGCACCATCAAAACTGCGCTACCTGGAGGAGCTGGCTGGCAGGATGTTTGAGGAAAAGCCGCAGCATGTGGTCATCTACAATCCGCCCCTGGAAACGCTGAGAGAGCGGATTCAACGGCGGTGGAAAGCCACCGGAATAAAAAAGTGGCGGGAGGAGGATTTTGGATATCTGGAAGTGGTGCAGCACGAATTCGCCACGTTGTACGAACGTAACATTATCCCGGATGCCTTGTACCTGACTCACCAAAACGTGGACGAAAATGTGGAGGCAATTGCCCGGTGGCTTGCCCTCACAGAAGAACCGGCACTGGAGGTGGCACTATGAATTATGAACAGATCACTTCCCCCCATGCTTTCTGGCCATCTCCAGCAATTCCGGTGAGAAATCAACTTTCACCCCTTTTTTCGGCTGACTGTGCTGCGGGAACTCTTCATCCAGTTTCTTGACATACTCTTTGATCCTGCCCAGCACTGCTTTCAGCAGGAAATTCTCCACTTTCTCTTCAAAGATCTCACTGAGCTGGCCAAACTCGCTGACGCGGTAGAGGTTGGCATTAGTTTCAATCAGGTGCAGGTCTTTGATCCTCTTCAACTGCCGCCGGATGTTGGAAGCTGCTACTCCCAGCATGGCTATCCCTAACTGCTTCCGCTCCTTGATAACTTCATTCTTAATTTCTTCCGAATGCAGTTCTTCCCTTCTCTGCCGGGCTTTCAGCAGGACGTGCAGCACATCAACAACGACATCCCGGCTGTCACCGGGCTGCAACAGGCCCAGGGATAAACAAAATTTACGCACTAATTCGCGTTCGCTCATCGTCGGCTTTTCATAGCGTCGCAGAGTAAGTTCCGCTAACGGTGTATCACGGCTTATTTTTGGCATGCTCTCAACCTCCTCAGGGTATATTGGATTTAGTTTTAAAGCTTTTCTATTGCTCAGCCTCCAGCCAATTTATAATTACATCAGCATACAGTAAAAAAATAGTGATAAAGCTATCAAAGAAGGCAAAACAGCTTGTCCTTAAACCTTTAAAAATAAGGTAACTGGTCCATAATACGGTGATTACAAACAACAGCAACTGAGCTTTTGATTTTACCATTAGATCACACCGGCAATGCGTAAAATAAGTAAAATTCCAGCCACAATTACGATCACCAAGGCAACATATTCCATTATTCTTTTATCGACCATTCTTCATCCCCCCTTTTTTTATTTTTTCTATTGGTACACTATCGGTGCAAATACCATAATACAATCTTCTCTTTCCCCACTTCCACCACCCGGGTAAAATACCTTCGTTCGCATTGAATGATCGTGCCCACGGTCAGATTACTCAGGGCACTTTCGCCAAACCCGGTGGTAATGCTGCCATCGTCTATCTTCACTTCCACTTTAAACTTCTCTTCGGCAGGAAGCCAATGGATGATATGCCCGCGTTTTTCGGCATTCTTGTAATCGTCGTACGTCCCAGGTACATAATGGAATTCTTCCCCCCGCAATTCAAAATTAATGAGATCCATCAGCCGGTGCCGGTAGCCGTCAGCTAAGCGCTTGTAATCGCTTTCCGCCAGGTGAAATTTCTTACCGGCTTTCAAGGTCCGAAATCCCCGCTCGGGAAAATCGGGATGTACTTCCAACTTCGCCTCCTTCCCAGGAAAGCTGTGGATAGTAACCTCCACCGGATTGTCAATGAAAAAATAGCGGTTCGCCTTGGCATCAATGATATCTTTATTAAAAGCATTGATCATCTTCCAGAATTCTTCCCGGCTGACTGTTTTATCATTCAGGCTCAACCCGATCTCGATGGCAAATTTGCGGAAAGCACCAGACTGATATCCCCGCTTCCGTAATGCCGGTAAAAATGGTATCTTAATGTCATCCCAGCCGGTAAACATGCCTTCCTCAATTGCCGCTCTCATCTGGGAAGCACTTAAAGCCAGGCCCTCAAAATTGATCATGCCCCAATGGGCATACTCAGGATGTGACCAGCCAAAACAGTCCATGATCAGCCGTTCCTTGACCGAATTATCCGCCTGATCCTTGCCATTAATCACGTGTGTAACGCCCAATTCATGGTCGTCAATGGCAACGGAAAAAACCATCAGCGGCCAGACGCGCTGCTCCTTGCCGGTCTTGGGGTGGATGTGTTCGACGATACGCATCAGGCCAAAATCTCTCATGGCCGGATTCTTGTGCTGAATGTCTGTCTTCAATCTCAGAACTGCTTCGCCTTCAGCATACTCGTTAAACATCCTGCCATAGCGTAATTGCTGATCTTTTACCGCCAGAGTTCTGCAGGAACAGGGATTGCCTTTGCTCTTCATCTCCCGCCACTGGTCAGGCTGGCAGGTGCAGATATACGCTTTTCCCTGCTGTACCAGATTTTCAGCGTAATCATAATAAATCCCCAACCGCGATGATTGCACCACTACCTGAGCAACACCATTATCAGTTAGCCAGCGGACATCATCTTCAATCAACTGGTAGGCTGCCGGATAGATATTTTCCGGATTAGTATCTTCAATGCGCAGGATTAATTTCCCCTCATACATCTTGGCATATTCATAATTCAGCGACACGCCGTAAGCGTGGCCGATATGCAAGGCTCCACTGGGAGAAGGGGCAATACGCACAACTACTTTTCCCTGCTGGGCGTTGGGCAACGGCTTTAAGGGCCCTTTTTCCACCTCTTTTTCTTCCTGAAGAAGGTGGGGAGCAAGCTGCTGTAATTTACTCCTTATCTGCCCTAAAGACAGTGCTTCCACCTCTTTGACTGCCTTTTCAATCTCTTTCATCAAGCCGGGAACATCTTTTTTTAAGCCGGGATCCTCCCGGAGAATTAATCCTAGAACAGCTTTACTATTTACCTTCCCGCCAAACGAGAGAGCATTCTTTAAGCAGTATTGCAGTACCAACTCTTTCATCAGGGATTAGAAAAATGAGGAAGTTATTAAATGTTTTGATTGTTTCCTCTGGGTACATACCCCACAACTTGCTGTGACTATCGATTGAAGAGGAAACACCAACAGACCCTATAGCTTGCTATGGGGTTTGTTGATTGTTAACTAAGAAAAATTGTTTTCTTTTTACCTTCCCCCTCTGCTAAGAATTCCGGCAACATTTGCTCAAGAGGGAACCACACTCTTGTTGGTAATACCAACACAATATAGTTATTATTGCTTTTATATTGGTATTACCGACAATACTCGCGCCTTGTTTCCAATACCAACCAGAAGGTTTAAATAGTAGGTATTAGTTGTTGATACCAACAAGAATGGAACAAGAACTCCTCGCTAATATTCGCACCTTCCTGGGGTCGGCAGAACTGGTGTACCACCATCAGGATTACACCTCGGCCACCATCCTCTATTTCAAGACTCTGTTCGTGGCTCTGGACTTGATCATTTTCCGAAAGAAACGGATTACCCCTAAGGATCATAACGAGCGATTCCGGATCCTTCAAAAAGAGTTCTTACCGGAATATCAGCTCGTGGATAAATATTTTAGGATTTACCAAAGCACCTATTCCACTGCGGTCGATAAACAAACCTGTGAGGAGGTCAGGAACCATGTTAGAAAAATTGTTCAGGAACAGGTTGGAATCTGAAAGCCGGAAATTCTTTCAGCAGCATCAGTTGGGCATTATTGATATTATTCTGTTCGGCTCTGCCGTTAAAGGAAAAGAGCAGCCGCAGGATCTTGACCTGCTGATTATTTTCAAGGAGAAGAAAAATTTACAAGTAGCCTATGAGCTCAGAAAAAATATCGAGAAGATCAGCAGGATTCCAGTAGATGTAGAGAGTAAAACCTATCAGGAACTGTTTGCCCGGAACTTTACCGCCCGGGAAGCCCTGTTAGCGGAGGGCTACAGCCTGATTAACCGCATTGGTTTTGCCGAAGGGTTAGGATATAAAAATAGGATCCTGTTTCATTATCAGTTACGGGGAAAAACCAAATCGGAGCGGATGCGATTTTATTATAGCCTCTATGGGCGGGGTTCACCAGGGATGTTAAAACAACTGCAGGCAACAAAATATACCGATACGGTCATTTTATGTCCGGTGGAAGCGCAGGAGAAGATGCGGGAATATTTGCGGTCATGGAAGCTGGAATTTGAGGAAACGCCGATATTGGTGCCGGGGCGATTGATTGGGGTTAAATGGTGAGACCTCAAAACCCACCTTTCTCAATCAGCTTTCTCATCCTCCTCACAAACTCTTCCGCTTCCTGATAATAATGTTCATACTCCGGCCCCTTGATCTCTTTAATCTCCCGGTAGGTGATCATCTTGCTGATCTTATAGAAGCGCCGCATGATCTCGGCATAGCGCGGCTCCAGCAGTTTAGGCTTTACTAACACTTTTTCCAGCATATCAGCCACATGTTCCGGCGTCGGCGGTATCTGGTTCTTGCGCATCAAAGCCGCATGCGCCGAATCGATCACCGCCCAATATAAATCCAATGTGGCCTGAAGAACGTGCCATCTTGAATTTAATAAAGTTCGTGGCGACCGGGCATAGTAGCGCCAGACACTTTCCTCACTAGGACGAATTCTCCCTAATTTTAGCAGCCGTTGCAGCGGATCAAAGAAGCCGATGTCAATCAACGCCACGCCATCGCGCAGAATGTTCACCGTCACCGGATCCCCGGCCTTGGCATATTCCCAGAAGGACGTGAAGGTCATCGAGGTCACGTGCAGTTTGGTGGATACTCTGGCAATCAAATTATCAACAATGAGACGATAGCCTTCAATCAATTCCTCGGTAATCTGGAAATTAGTATCATCCGTAACGACCAGAACGTCAATGTCGCTTTTCTCGGTCGCTTCCCGTCGTACGGAGCTGCCAAACAAGACGCTGGCAATCAGGAAATCGCCGAGCTCATTTTTCAGTTCCTGGGCGAACCGCTGCGCTACCTTCACATCATCGCTAGGGTAGCGGTGAATGTTCTCGTTCTCTTTTTTCTGGATGGCAAATTCCATACTCTCGCCTACGAGCGGCGTCGTTTGGTTCTCTTGATCCGTTTTGTTCTTTTGATCCTTTTGAGCGTGCCGGTTATTCTCCCTAAATCCTGAACAATGTCGGAAGCGATGAAAGCATAGCCCTTTTTCCTCTTCAGCAACAGGTCGCCGATGTAGCCATTGACATAGGTTCCGGCTACTGCGCTCTTGAACAAGTCCTGGCTCTTGGCTAAAAAGCCCACGACGATGCCGGCTAACACGTCGCCGGTCCCGGCTTTGGTCATGCCCTGGTTGCCCGTGCGGTTGAAAGCGATCTTGTTACGGGAAATGACTAAATCAGTCGCACCTTTCACCACTAAAATATTATTGTTCTGCAGGAAATAGCGTAGATTTCCCTGCAGCACTTCCGCCCGGTCTTTTGCTTTGCCCTCTTTCAACTTGGGCAACAGAAATTCCTTGGCACTGTTGAGCAGCATCAGCTCTAACTCCTTCTCATGGGGTGTCAGGATCGAGTTGCTGAAATCCTTGAATGATAATCCTTTGAGAGCATCGGCGTCAATCACTTTGGGCTTCTGGCACTTGCGGATGAAGTAGTGGCAGAATTTATCGGCTTTCCGGCCGATGCCATTGCCAATGAGCACGGCATCAAATTTCTCGGCCAGCTTCACCAGCTCTTTCGCCGTCTTGACCGTAAAGGCTGAACCTTTGATCTTATAGGTAATCAAATCTGGTGCCAGGGCATTAATCGCCCAGGCCACTTTTTCGGGCGCAGCGATGGTCACGGAATCACAGCCGGCCCGCAGGGCTGCCAATCCTGCTAAGGCCACCGCTCCGGCATAGTCGGGAGAGCCGCCAATAATCAGGGCATAGCCGTTCTCCCCTTTATGAGAGAGCTTCTTCCGTTCCATCATCTTCTTGATCTGGTTGAGGTTCATTGTTCTCGATGGTTCTTTATATTTCCCTGGTATGAAGCTTTTTTTCCCGCTTTATAATGGTTTGTAATCTTTGCCGGGTAGGAAAAGGCAAATTGAGGGGTTTATTTATAAATAGTGGGGTTGGCAAACCGGGTGATTTATAAAGAGGAAGGGAAAAGAGCGAGCCCGGTATACTCTTTCCCGCCGGGAGTACGCAGTACAGTGAGAAAAACCGTAGCTCTTCACCAACCTGAAGCGGCTTCTCTACGTTGGCAGCGGGGGTGGGGGCTAGGCCAAGAAGCGAGGCGCACAAAGGAATAACGTTCCTTTGGCGCACCAATGAGGTCGTTGCCTCATTGGTTGCGAGCTAAACCATTGCTTGCACCCCCTCGTCTATTACCGTTTCTTCTCTTACTACTGCGATCTACAGCAAGAACAGCAACGGGAAACGGGCGAGCCGAGCGGCCAGCCCCCACCCCCGCTGCTTCTAGACGGGAAACGCCGCCCAGTGCCGGGAGCTCGGCGGAAAACCGGCTGGAATAACCGCTGCAACAATGCTGTGTATTCCGAAAGTTTTCCGTTCCAACGACGACAGGGTGCAAGCAGTCGTGCAGCCGAGCTCCCCTCTTGGCACGGGCGGCGTTTCCCTATGTTGGAGAAGCCGCTTCAGGATATTAAAGTATTACGAAAAACCTTTTATACTAGCGTACTTCGTCAGCGCTATGGCCCCATAGCTCAACCTGGCAAACTTTGCCCAAGTTTAGGGAATAGAGCGCTGCTCTTATACGGGTACGTTCTATACAACAGTATCCAACAGTATCCCAAGTCAGGCAGAAGTTCTGGGTTCAAAGGCCAGCAATCATCAGATTGTGGCAGGAGAATCCCAGTGGGGCCAGTTTTTACTTTCTGAAAAAAAACTGCGGTAGCGGGGACTTTCGTTCCAGTAGCCTATTCGTCGCGGTGAGCTTTACGCCCGCCTATCTCGCCTAGGATACTGGCAGTCGAACCCCGGTCGCAGCCTGTTGGCGTCTTGTCAACGTGGCAAGGCCGCATATTGGCCAGACCTGTGCAGTCTTCTGACCACTATACTACTACCGCATTGACACTGCCAGAAGGCTATTTATTAATAAATCTTATCGTTAAATAGAAAAAAAAAGAAAAAAAAGAATTTATCCTCGCGCCAAGACGAAGACGGACTTCAGGGCCACAATCATCGTTGCCGGCACGAACAAGGTCAACACTCCTTTCAGAATGCCGCTCACCACTTCAGAGCCTAACCCGTCCAGCACGCTTGCACCCAAAAATGACACTAATGCCAGTACGACCCCGGCGGTCATGAACGGCACCATCTCGTCATGGGTGATGTTTAGCAATCCCACGACCACTCCCAGTAAGAACACCAGCCACACCAATGGGTTTCGGTATGCGCCGACATATCCTAACCCCAGAAGTACCGCCAGGATTAAACCGATCAGAAACGACCAGCTTCCCAGCAAATGGGATCGCCCCGCTATTCCTTTTGCTTTTGCCATCAATATCACCCCTCTTTGGTTTTAGGGGGAGAAATACGTTTATGTTTAAAAAGGTTGTTATTTTTGCTGACGGAAAGGCGGGGAGAAAAAGCGCCATTTTCAGCAAAAATTTAATAAAGCAGCCCCGAAATGAACAGCTATCCCCCCTTAGTTTAGCGGCTAGAACACTCGGCTGTAGCGTAATTGCGCTGATCGACAAAGCCTGTGGCTGTGAATGACCATCAGTCAGCCGTGACCGAGGGACAATCGCTGACAGTGGTTAGCATTGCTCGAAATCCCCGGTTCAAATCCGGGAGGGGGGACTTTTTTTTATAGTAAAGCGCGCTAATTATGTTATAGACAATTGAGCTGACTAAAACGTCACTTTCTTCTTCCACCACAGCCAGAATATCCAGGCCGTCCCCAGTGCCATGTCCAGAATCGCCATCTTAAAAGCCCGCCGTAACACCTCCGGCGAACTGTTCAGAAAAGAAGGAGTAGCAGGATCAAAATAACCAATATGGGTAAAGGAAAAATGGATCAAACTCGGCCAAAATAAAGGCACGCCATGGGAAGCAATCATGTCCAGCAGTAAATGAGAAGAAATACCCACTGCCAGCGCCGCTGCTGCCGCTTTTTTCTCCGGATGATGAAAGAGATAAAGAACAATATAGACTACGGCAAATCCAGCCACCACAAACAGCAAGCTATGCGTAAAGGTGCGGTGAAATTCCGTTCCCAAGGTCCAATCAATCAGGAAGTCAACGTCAGGCAGAAGCGAGCCAAAGAGCAGGAAGAACCAGACTTCATAAGAAATTTTTTTCTTGGAAAAATATTCAGAGCCTTTCCCCAGCAGCCAGGCGCCGATGAGGTGGGTGAAGGCGAACATTCTTGTAGCAGGACCGGGGTGATTTATATAACTACTGAACCACCGGAATGTTTTTAAATAACTACTGTAGAGTAAGCTACGTGAACATCACCAAGACCTGGGAATACCTGGTACGGCCGGAACATTCCATTCCCCTCTCCGAGCTGGAAGTAATCATTGCCAAAGGCCAGCCGATGACTATTGATTTGGAACGTTCGGACATCGCCAAGGAAATCTGGCGGTACTGGGATACTAAACAAGTAGAAATGACAGTAGTGAGAAGCGTGGAATTAGCCCAGGCCTTACAGGAAGGTGACCAGGACCAAGTCAGGAGAATGCAGAAACAAATTGGAGGCATCGACCCTAAATATCGCTTCTCTCAGGCAGTTCTTCAGGATAAAACCCTGTATCTGGCTTTAAGTTCAACGGACTACGCGACGTTCACCGGAACTAATGTCCGAGCCATTAGCGATCCGGCTTTTCGGGAACGATTAATGAACGCCGGTTTGCAGGATTTTGCCGATCCGAACTATTATTTTGCCAACCCTTTAGGTTTGTGTTCAGTACTCTATGGATTGAACCAGCCAGGGGATGCCCGGAACATTTACACGACTGTCGGCTTACGCAGCGAGAAAGTGATGATCTATCCCAACACCCACCATATTTTTGGCGGCTTTATCGATGTGACGGAGGAAGGAAAAAAAGTAGATTTAGGGTATTTCCTTCGCCAGGAATTGCAGGATGAAATTGGGCTTTCCGCCACCGAGATGGGCGAACCGGCATTTAACGGCATCATCCGCCAGATTCCCTCCCGCCATCCGGAAGTGATTTGTGAAATCCCCGTCTATCTGTCCCAGGACCGGCTGCAGCAACGCTGGCGAGAGCGTGCCCCAGGAAAATTTGAGCATCGCCACCTTTCTTTTTACAGCATCCCACAATTAGCTGAATTTCTGGAAACACGGTTATCTTCCATCGTCCCGGCGGGAGCAGCGGCCTTGTATGAGTTTTTGCGGCATCATGCGCAATTAGAAATTAAATTTCGGGCAGAACAAGATTTATATAACTAACGAATTCTGAGGTAAAAGTGGAGGGAACATGTTAATCGGCGTTGTCGGCAAACCTAGCGTGGGAAAAAGCACCTTCTTCAAAGCAGCTACCTTGGCAGAAGCAGAAATTGCTGCCTACCCTTTTACGACCATCAGACCTAACAGCGGCGTTGGTTTCGTCCGCGTCGATTGTGTCGATAAAGGGTTCAAGAAACAATGCCAGCCACGAACGGGATACTGTCTTCACGGCACTCGTTTCGTTCCCGTTCAAATACTGGACGTGGCCGGCTTAGTTCCCGGCGCGCATGAAGGCAAAGGCATGGGCAACCAGTTTTTAGACGATTTACGGCAAGCCGCTGTCCTGATCCACGTCATTGACCTTGCCGGCTCAACCAACGAGAAAGGAGAAAATGTCCCGCCGTTAAGCTACGATCCCGTCAAGGATGTGGAATTTCTGGAAATTGAGCTTGATAGGTGGTACCTCGGCATTTTAAAGAAAGGCTGGCAGAAGTTTGCCCGCACCGTCATCCAGGAAAAGCAGGAAATTCATATCGAATTAGCGAAGCAGCTTTCCGGGCTGAAAGTGACGGAAGAGCTGGTACAGGATGCGCTCAATGATCTGCAGCTGAACAAGGAGAAGCCGCAGTTCTGGACCGATGACGAATTGTTGAAATTGGCAGTAGTATTGAGGAAGAAGACCAAGCCATTGATTATCGCTGCCAATAAAATTGACATTCCCGGTGCCGCAGAGAATTTAACGAGGCTGCGGAAGCAGTTTCCAGGCCACTCTTTTATCGGCTGTTCGGCCGAAGCGGAACTGGCACTGAAAGAAGCAGCAAAATCAGGATTGATTGACTATCTGCCAGGCGAGAAGACTTTTACCGTCGTTCAGGAAGGGAAATTAAATGAACGGCAAAAGAAAGGTCTCGAATTTCTGCGCCTGAATATTCTGGACAGGTTGGGCTCGACCGGCGTACAGGAAGTTCTGGATAAAGCCGTCTTTGACCTGCTTGGTTACGTCGCTATTTTTCCCGGCGGGGTCAATAAATTGGAAGATTCCCAAGGTCGCTGCCTGCCGGACTGTTTTCTAATGCCGCCGAAAACGACGGCGTTAGATTTCGCCTACAAGCTGCATACCGATTTCGGGAAGAATTTTATCCGTGCCTTGGATGTCAAGACTAAGAAGCCAGTGGGGAAGGAATATCTGCTGAAACACCGGGACGTGGTAGAGATAGTGAGTGGGAGATGAATTACTGCGACTACTATAACATCCCATTCACCACCACTATTAATTTGGTGCTGGCCTATACTGAAAAGAGAAAAATCGAAAAGAAAATTGCTAAAATCATGATTACCAACCTAGGTGTCCACGGGAGATATAAAAACGAAGTTATCTTGTATGCTCTGTCAAAATTAGCTGGTGAGAACAATGGATAATTTGAAAGCGACGGCTTTACAAGTTGGACACCCTACCTTAGAATATATAGATCTGCTCAGTAAAATGCTAAAACTGGATCGGTCAGCCGTTTTCCGCATGGTGCTTCAGGAAGGGATAGAAGTAGATAGAAAAAAAAGAGCGTTAGAAAGCTATGTTCAGGGGAAATTTACCTTAGAACAGGCCGCCCAATTTGCCCAAATATATCTGGGAGAGTTTCTCGAGCTGATGCGCGAGCAAGGCATAGAAAGTAATGTGACTTTAGAGATGGTTAAAAAAGCGGAAAAATATCTGAAAAAAGCGGGATGAATTGGACTCGTGGGAGAAACTCAAAGATGAGCAGGAAGCCGGTGGGGAAGGAATATCTGCTGAAACACCGGGAGGTGATTGAGGTTGTAGTTGGGAGATGAATACTCTCCAACAGAAATAATTAAAAACTCCCCCCTTATTAGCGCACTTCATGGGCTTCCTGAGCAAAGTGCTGGAAAAGGCCGGCATCTTAGTGGAAGATACCAGCAAAGCGCCAGCGCTGGCCAGCGAGCAGGTGCACGTCTATGAATTAGCGGAATGGCTGGACCAGAAAGCACAGGGTAAAATCCAGGAATTCCGCCTGAAGGAAGAGTTTACGGACTATGGCAACAAGCTGAAGGATATGCACTGGCTGCTGGAGAATAAAACTGAATCGTGGAAGCCTCGGCTGAAAGCCAGCCCGGAACTGAATGTCATTTATCTGGAAGTGCTGAAATCGCTGCAACTGCTCACCAAAATTGAATCTTTTGATAAAGCTATCCCCCTGCACCAGCAGGTTGAGCTGCTGTGGGAAAAGCTGTTGAACAAATTAGAAGTGGTAGAGGGAGACCAGGAGATCATTCTTTCCCTGACTGAGCTGCTGCAGGATGCCCGTACGCTCAAGGATTCATTTGAGCAGAAAATCACCCAAAGCGGCTACCGCAACATCTATACCTTAGCCCAGAAAGCGCCGGTGATTGAGCAGCACGCGGAAAACATTAAAAAGCTGCAGGGCATGGTACAGCAGCGGGAAGAAAAGCTGCAGGAAGTGCTGGTGAAGAAAGCAGAGCGGGAGAAGGACTTGCAGCAATTGCAGCAGAACCTGCAGTTTTCAGATTTCCATAAAATCAGGGAGCAACGCACTAAGCTGTTACAGGACATGAAAATGGCAGATAATCCCCAGTGGCGAGCCGACTTGCGGCAGCAATTGGATGCCCTGGAGAGAGTCAGCGGCAATCGTGACCTGCTGATGCGCCTCGACGATCTGCAGTACCGCCTCGATCATTTTACGCAGCAGGAGCAGCGCTTTAAGGAAGAGCTTTCCATATTACAAGATAACCTGCAGGACAGCACCGCGGCCCGGGACAAGCATATTGAACTGTTCACCAATTTAACGAAGATTTCATTGGGAAAGGAAGTGGGAGTGCGGGTGTAGAGTATTCACTTTTTCCTGAATTTCCCATAACTCCTTTCCAGCGCCTCGATCCCCGGCAGTTTCTTTCCCGCTAGGAATTGTAAGGCAGCCCCTCCGCCCGTTGACAGATGCGTTAATGTATACTGCAGATGAAACTTCTGCAGCGCTTCAGCCGTTTCCCCGCCGCCAACAATGGACGTTGCCGTCAGACTGCTGATAAACCGACCAATCTCTTTGGTGGCCACAGCAAATTTTGCCCATTCAAAATACCCAAGTGGGCCATTCCAGACGATCGTTTTTGCTTTGTACAGATAGTGCTTAAAGAGCTTGATCGTTTCCGGACCGAGATCTAATCCGATCTGAGCAGACTGGATTTCATTGTAGCGCACTGTCTCAGCCTTGGCCCTGAGAGAGAGCTGTTTCACTGCCACTATGTCAACGGGCAGGATTATTTTTCGTGCTTCTTTCTGCTGCAGCAATTGCCGCGCGAGCTGGACGGATTCAGAACTTACCTTGGACATGCCCACGGAAAGGCCTTTGGCTTTCAGAAATGAAAAAGCTAACGCCCCGCCGATTAAAATGTAGTCTGCCTGGCGCAACGCTTGCTGGATCAAATCCACTTTATCCAATTTTGCCCCGCCCATGATCCAGACACTGGGCCGTTCCGGATGCAACGCCTTGCTCAGGTAATGGATTTCTTTCTCTACCAACAAGCCGGGAAGGGAAGGAAGGTACTGCGTAATGGCCTGGACACTGGCGTGTTGGCGATGGCAGACGGCAAAGGCATCATTGACGTAGATGTCCGCTAAACTTGCCAGGCTGTGGGCAAAAATGGGATTGTTCTGCTCTTCCTCCCGATAGAAACGCAGGTTTTCCAGGAAATAAATTCGGGATTTTCCCTTCCGGATTTTTTCTTTGATGTCCTTGCCAAGGCAATCATCCAACTTGTGTACTTTGACGTTCAGTAATCTCTGCAGCTCTTTGGCCAGCGGATCAACCCGTAAAGCGGGAACGATCTTGCCATCAGGTTTTCCCAGATGGGTAGCTAGAACTAATTTGCACTTTTTCTGCAGGAGATACTGAAGCGTCGGCAGGGAAGCCTTGATTCGGGTATTATCGGCTACTTTCCCATCCTTCAGGGGAACGTTATAATCCACCCGGACCAAGATGGTCTTCTTGTCCAGCGGATAGGTTTTCAGGTAAAACAGGTTCATGCTACTGCTGGTAAAAGAAGAAAGATATATAAAAGTGTTGATTTTAATGATTTCATGGCGGTGAAACCGATCTCCTTCCTCAACGGCCGGGGACTTACCCTGCGCGGCTATGTTCAGGTGCCTAAGAAGTATGACACTGCCATCGTGTTCCTGCATGGCTTCCCCAGCAATTGCCGCGGCTTCAGCTCTTCCCGCCTGATGAAAGCGATTTCCCGGACCAATTATCTTCTCCTCGTCTTTAATTTCAGCCACACTCCTCCTTCCGATGGCAAATTTGCCGACAAGCTGATGAGCCGGGAAGTGGAGGATATCAGGTATGCCATTAATTTCCTGGAAAAGAATTATCCGTTTAAGCAGCTTATTCTTGCTGGCATTTCCACGGGAGCGATTGATGCTTCTCTCTATGCCCATCGCGATACGCGGATTGACAAGCTGATCCTGCTCGGAGCGGAAAGCGATACCAGGCATTCGGTCCGCTATGATTTCACCGACCAGCAGGTGCGGGAGTTCTGGACGAAAGGCCGGATAGTCTACCATCGGCCGGGACACTGGGTACACCGGAAGAAACTGAACAAGGCATTTTACGATGAATTCTTTACGCTGAATATTCCCGCAGCAATTAAAAAGTACAAAAAGCCGGTACTGATCATCCACGGCGAGAAGGATGAAGCGGTGCCATTGAAGGACGCACAAGAATTATTTGCCTTGGCCAACAAACCGAAGAAGCTGGTGATTGTCAAAGGGGCGGATCATCGCTTCAGTAATCCGCAGCATTTTAGGAAGGCGCTGAAGGTGATTCAGAAGTTTATCAGGAAGAAATTTTGACCTCAACTTTCCACCTTACGGTTCGTGAGGCAGCTACAATGAAAGGTTCAATGCGCGTTCATTATGATGAAGAAGGAGATTTTTTAGAAATCTCTGCGGGCGAACCTACAGAATGTTCTGCAGATGAAGTTCAACCAGGTATTTTTGTGAGGAAAGACGAGGCAACTGGCGAAGTAAAAAGTATCGGCGTCCTCGGCTTTAAGAAACGGTCCGGCACTCTTAACGATATTGAATTAAACCTTCCGGTAAAGATTAGTCTTACTGCCTGAGTTTTAATGCAGCTTTTCAGTCAAAAACGGCACTAACTTCTTCTCGGCCCGGCGCAGATGCTCGTTAAAGGTCTGCCGTTTTACTTTAGAGATTTTTGCCAGCAGTTCCAGACCAATTTTTCGGGGATATTCATAATAGCCCTCTTGCACTGCCAACTCCAAAGCCACTTGTTGCTTCGGAGAGAGTTGGGGATAGATTTTGGGCAGGTAAAAGTCCTTGACGGCGGCATTCTTGATTGACAGTACCTTTACCTGAAACACGGGCACATTCCTGATTTCCATCAGCGGCTTTTTATCCCAGCAGGCCATCTCCCAGTATTCATAGCCATCGGGCTTGACGATGATCGGTTTTGGCTGCAACAAACGAGGATCAAACACCGGGGAATAGTATTGCTTTTTCAGCGGTTCCCGGTTTAAGGTGAAGAGATAATTTCCTTGCTGCTCTACTTTAATGATGGTTTTCTCTTTCTTCAGATCACGGCAAAATTTCTTTTTATTCTCTTCGCTTCCCTGCAGGATATGCAGTTCGGTGTAATAGTAGTGCTGCAGATCTTTCCACGAATTTAAAACGTAGACCAGATCGACCACGTTGTGCCGGACACATTTCGGCGTCAGCAGACAATTCTTATGCCTGATTTTGAATTTGGCGAGCCACATACTATCTTTATTTCTTTTATTTTATATAAATCTTGCTATAATGCCTGCATAGGCAGGGGAAAAGTTGAAATAGTGGTTACTTCTCTTATGGTAAACTGCGTAGCGTAGAGCACACTTTGACACGCAGTTTACCAGATTATAGAGAAATGCGTTAATTAGGTGATATCAATAACGCATTTCTCTATAAGATGTAAATTAATCACAGATGGATCTCATCACAATCGTACAAGGACTGGTTCAGAAGCAGGACCAGTTAGATCTCCTCACCAGGGGCCCTCTGATAGTGTGGGAAAAAGAACCGGCTGTTATTGCGAGGATAAATATTGCTCTCCTCCCCCGGGAAACACCGGAAATGAAAAGATTCAGAGTAGAGGAATTTCCCGGTGAAATACGACAAATTGCCAACTATCCCGCCATCATTACTGCAGAAATGAGGAAAGAAATTAATCAGATTTCTAACAGATTACACTGGAACGAACGACAAGATTACCGCAATTACCCCGCCGATTTATCACCCCGGGACCATTGTGAGCGAAGATACCGCCATCAAATGAGTGACTTTGAGGATCACAGGGAGTCCGTTGATTCCGCTATTAATGAAATACAACTTATTGGTAGACCAGGAGCAGTAGGAATGAGGTCATTCATTAGCTCATTAACAAGAAAAATGTACGGTTTACTCGTCAAACCGTATTTGCATAGCCTGCAACGTGAGCATGAACAAATCATAGAACAGCTGGGCATCACCATTGATGCTTTAGGCTTTGGCTGGAGTGATACACTTCTCGTAGAGATGCCTCTCCCTTATCCTACAGACTATGCCGAACCGGGAATCATCAAAATTCAGCAACAATTAGGTTCCTCCAATGCACTAAATGGATTTATTGATAGATTTGTGGACTCGTTTCAGGAAGGGATCTATTGTGTCTACCATGAAAACGGATATTTTAAAGTAGAATTTAAAGATCTTCCTCATAATCAGGGGATAAAAGAAGTTCAGATGCGCATTGCTCCGGTTTCTTGGATAGAAGCGGGTGATCCCCAAGTACTTACTAAAGAGTTTCTGCCTCATGACTGCCAGCCAATACCTTTCAACAACGAGTTTTATCGTCAGAGAAGGGCCAGGTATAAAATAATGATGGAACCATGAATAAGAGCCACTGGAAAAACAGATAAATGGTATGAAGAAGCCATTTTCTTACTTAAGCGAAGCTTCTGGGCGGATTAGAATTACTGGTAAAGCTGTATGAGAAATAACCGAGAAACCTTTAAATAGAACATTCTCTTCTAAGCCAGTATGAGCCAGCAAGAACTCCTTCAACGATATAATGAATTTGAACAGGAAACCCTGGAGCAACTTTCCAGGATGAATAGGTCTATATTAGAAGCATTTAAGTTTAACTTTATCTTATCCCGACTGACCACGGAAGAACAGCGAGAAGAAATTGCCCGGAACGTAAAGGAATATAAAGAAGAGGAGTGGAAAAAGGCGATGCAGAAAGCAAATGGTAATCTTAAAAAGGCTTACGAGGAATATACCAAAGACGCTTTCTTTGTTTAGGAGAATTTCGGAAAGGGAATTACCATTATCTTTAATTCTTTACAGACTTTCTCAAATATAGCATCCCGCACAATGACAATGTTTATTCCTTTTCTCCAAAATGCAGAGATAATCATCGCATCACGGTTAACTTCTCCTTCCCACCCATATTTTTTACCGATGTTAAAGACGTATGGTGCATCTTCAGTCTCTTCCTCTAAAATATTGATACTAAACTCCTCGATCAAGGTTTGTATTCGCCTCCTTACCTCTTCTTTTGGGAAATTATAATTTCCGACTAATAACCCAAGACACTCTCCAAGGCAGATCCGATGTGTAAATAACAAGTTTTCTTCAAATGAATAAAGCTCTTTCCGGAAAAAATGAAGAGCCTCTTCCGATAATAACATCTCCATCAACACACTTGCATCCAAACCGACAAAAGTGAACAAATCCTTCCACTCTACTTTCTGCCGCGCCACCTTACGCTCCAATCATTTTTTTAGCCGTAACCACTCTCTTTATCCCACCCACCACCGCCGGCACCACCAGTGCCACGGCAAACAGCAGGCCAATTATCCAGGGATTGTGCGGCTGGTTCTGAATGCCTAAATTGCCAATGAACTTATTGGACCAGAGCACGACCATAACTAAGTTAGCCACGGCCACAACCGGGACGATAATTCCGGCCAGAAGATGATGCTTCCTTTCCAGATGCCCGATGTCACGAATCAGGAAGTGGTACAGGAAACCGATCGTTCCCCCTAACACCACCACAATCAAATAGAGTAAAGGGTTGGTCAACGCCACCAGAATCGGAACCAGCACCAGCGAAACGATCACATTGGCAAAAATGATCACCACCAGAGAACTCCAGAACACGATCTTGGAGAAATGCTGGTCATACTGCTCGGCATGCAATGAAGCCTGCTTTACCTTAGAGATCTCCGGGATGCTCCACCCCTTTTGTTGTAAGCGTGTGTAGTCCATGTTTTGTTAGCCTGATGCCATTTTACTCATTCTTCCATCAATGGATATATAGTAAGTGACCTAAATATTTATACAAATGTCACTTACTATATTCGAAGGACATAACTATTTTGTATAATTATTTATGTCCTTCGTTATAGTTCTTGTTCTTACACTTCCATCGCACACAACACTTCCGAATTATGCTCTAACAGGGCAGATTCCCGGACCAGATTTTGCCCCCGTTCAATAATTTTATTATCCTTCTGAAGGTCAAAGGTAAGCTGAACGCTAACAACTTTATTTTCCACTTTTATATGAAACTCCCAGCGTTGAACATCCTGTAATGATTCCGGATCAAGATGAAACAGTTTGGAGGCATCAAATATCTGTAGCCCGGTGACGAATCCTTCCGCATCAACGTCGAGGACAAGATCATTCAGTTCTATTGATTTGGCATACTCTCTATTTTTAATCTTAAAGAAGAGTATATCATTCTCTTCATCATAATCCACTTCTCCGTTGCCGTCGGCGTCGAGGCTGTTGAGTTCCATGTTACAGTTGGGGAAGGTAGTCCATCAGGTAAAAAGTGATTATTTCAATACCCGGTGATGATACTTTGAAGACAATACGAAGGTAGCCTTCTTTTCGGTGGTAGAAGGCCGCATACCGCCCATTCTGCTGGATGCCCACCCGTATTGGCTTTTCTTCCTTCAACGTCTTTAAGAGGGCACCTTCTTTATATACCTTTCTCTGCATTTCACTGAGGCGGAAGTAAGCATGTTCATTGACAGTAATCCGATTTTTATACTGACGAAGGAAATCGTGGAATTCGTAGTCACTCAGATACCGAATGATTCTGGTGGAGGGCATGATGGCAACTTCCCGAGAATTTCTCTTTTTTCTTGTTCATCCAGGAAGGCCTCTCACGACAGCTGTTGCTTGCCTTTCACTGTTGGGCTTATTCCATACAAAGATGTTCAGCAATCTTCTTAAACTCCCGTGCCGGCTTACCCCAAGTATACAGGTAATTAACCGGCGCCTGCTGATGCAGCGCTTTGCGCACTTTCTTATGGAACGGAATGTTGGCAATGATCTTCTGCCCCAGGACTTCTTCCACTTTTTCTGGCGTCAATTCATGCTTGCCGTTGTTGCTCATGTTTAAGATCACGCCGGAGATCAGGTTGTTATGCGCCTTGGCCAGTTCAATGGTCTTCAGGGCGTCAATGACCGAACTTAACGTCGGCGTCACCACCAGCAGAACTTCATCGCTGTTCTTCAGGACTTCACTGACTTCATATCCTAACCCGCTGGGCGCATCGACGATCACAAAATCAGCAAGGCCATCCAGATGTTCAAACAATTCAGTGAGTTTCTGCGGGTTCATCTTCTGGAATTCGGTGTAGGAAGGGGAAGCGGGAATGAACGACAGGCCGCTTTCATGCTTGTAGGTGATGTCGGCTAAACTCTTTTCCTTGCGCAGAAATTTGTTGAGGGTATGGCGCGGCTGGAGAACGCCCAGATGCAGCCCGATGTTGGGCGTGACCAGATTGGCATCCACCAGCAGGGTTTTCTTCTCAGCGTTATGCAGGGCCTGCCCTACAGCGATAGCGGTCGTGGTCTTGCCTACCCCTCCTTTTCCTGAAACCAGGGCAATAAAACGCGTCATAGGGCGGTGAAAAGAAGAAGGGTATTTAATGTTTTTGCTCGGAGAGAAGGTATTATGATAAAGGACACAAATAATTGATCAGATAGTTGTGTCCTTTAAATATAGTGGCGGTGAATGATTGTTCAATGATTTATGTCCGCCACTATATGCCCCAATGCCAAACACCGAGGCACAGAATACTGGTAGAGGCTCCCGGCTCCCTAACGCTTCAGGTCCTAACTCACTCGTAGCGCTGTTGAAGTTCCCGTACCGTAAGTTCCCGATTGAGAATCTGTTCTAATTGGGCTATCTTCGCCATTTCCCGCTCCCCTTCCTGCATCAGCAGATTGCCACAATAGAGAATTACTGAACCTGCTGCCACCGGCAAGGCGGTTGAAAATAAGTCAGCATTAAGTACTGGAAATTTTTCCAGAAGATGATGAAGGCCAGATCCTATTAAGTAACACCCTCCACTTCCCATTACCAGCCCCGTGCCAAGTGTAGCATAAAAATAACGTTGTGTCACCATCTTTTCTCTCAGCTTTAATCTTAATCCTCATCCCCATTGGGCACCCCTAAAATCTTTCCCCGGGCGTAATGGAAGAATTTATGGACAAACTTCTCGCAATCGGTTAAATTGTCAATGTCAATCTCGGCGGTAGACTTGTCCAGTTCCACCACTAACGTCACGTGCCGGCGATATTCCTCCCGTTTGCTATAAGGAGTTTTAAGCACGTTTTTCAGAAAAGCATAAAAAGTAAGGTATCTCTGCAGGTCGGCATCATCCGGATAAAGCTCGCCAAGGCGGGTAGCACGCAGGGCCGGGCTTTTGGGCAAGGCAGCAATTAATTTCTCTTCCTGGGCTTTGAGCAGAAAAGCTTCAATAATGACATCATAGACGTTCACCAGCCGGTTTAAGGCGTTGATAATCACGTCAACGGTTCTGGTGTACTTCAGGCTGACATAAATGATATGCTCCAGCCGTTTCAGTTCCTCGTGTGCGGAAAACAGGTATTCCTGCAGGGTTTCGTCCATGGAGTGTAGAGTGAGGCGGGAAAGAAGGGGGGGTTTTTATTACTTTCGATTTTTTTCTATCAGAAAATGGTGAAGAAAAGGGTGATTTTGCTATTTACGCCGCACCACCACCTCCGCCTGGGCCAGAAACTCTTTAGCCTGCTGCAGGTAGCCTTGCACTTCCTGCGGCGAGACGGTCCGCAGCTCATAATCTTTGTCGCAAATCACGATCCGTCCTCCCCGGATGAATTCCATCGGGCTGCGCTTATGCAGTTCGAGAGTGAGCTTCAGTTGGCTCATCAGAGACAGGTACTGGTGGGGCAGATTATGCCGCAGGGCTGATTTCTGCCGGAAAATCTGAAATTTGCTCTTGAAATTGTCACTGTAGTACGGAACCAATAACAATTGCCGCTCATAGGCTAAAATAGCGTCCATCGCCGCTTCCATCGAGCTGAAGATGTTATGCAGCACACCCACCAGCATCCGTGGATCCTTCGCCAGTGGATACGTCACGGTAAGAAGATGGAAAGCAGTATCATACTGCTGCTGGGCTTTGTGGCAGAAGGCGAGGTAGTCAGAGGGCATGGTCCAGCTAAAAGCAGGCAAATTATAAAAACTTTATTGAGATATGGTAAACTGCGTAGCGTAGAGCACACTTTGACACGCAGTTTACCAGATTAGAACTGCGCACAAATAGGATATAAGTTGCGCAGTTCTCTATAAAAAATTTATTGAACTTTTGTCAGCCTTACAATCGCTTCCGCCAAATCCCCTTCGGCCTCTTCCAGCGCCTGTTGTGCAGCTTTCCGGTCAACACCAGCCTGTTCCATCACGGTCTTGATGTCTTCGTCAGAAATCTCCGGAACAGCAGCATGTTCCCGCTCTTCAATCTCACCGGAAATCTGAAACGTCTCCTGCCCCATCATGTTGACTTTGGCAACCGCAGGATTACGGATGATGATGTCTTTCCCTTCGCTTTTGATGATCACTTCAGTGGCGGGAATGTCAACTTGCTGGATGCCCAGCTGTTTCATCATCTGCTGCATTTTCCGTGGATTCATGCCGGGGAACATTGTTATTGCCTCGTAATTTTTTCTTCAATACGCGTGATTCTTTGTTTTATTTCGTGGAGGTCTTCTTTAAAGTTGGTGAAAGAGGTAATTACTTTTCCCTCGAATTTTCCCCGCTGAAAGTTTGACTGTACGAGATACAGGGCAATCCCGGAAACCATCATCGCCAGCACGTCAGTAAGCGTAGGAGAATCTCCCACGAGAATCCAAACAAATACCACGACGGTTCCAATCCCTACCACAACCAGCAATACTTTCAGCAGCAGGTTAAGGAAGTCCATCTTACAAAACCCCTAATAACCGGAACACAAAGTAAGCAACTAAGAGGACTAAAAAAACCAGCAGCACCATTGTCTCTGTTTCCAGTTTCATCTTCATCCTACACCCCCAAAAACCTTCCCCCCACGGTATGCAATAGAACTACGATCAGAATCAGCACCACACAGAGCACAATCACTGCTCCCGGTGAGAGCAGCATCGTGGAGACCGTTTCTTCGGTATAGCGGATTAAGCCGCCCTGTCCGGAGGGCAGACGGATCTTGTCTTCAGCCATGGAACCGGTGATTGTGGGGGTGTTTTATATAGTTTTGGGAGGAAATTTAGCCAGTTCCATCAATGATGGTAATTCCTGGCACGTATTTAAATTCTTTATCAAAAGTGGCGATATATTCTGCTTGAGCCAACCTAGTCGCAACAAGATTAGTGCAATCTACAAAATTAAAGGTTAAATTTGTTTTGGTAAAGATCTGCCAAGCCTCTTTAAAGAGATGATCATCTATATTCAGTATGAATATCGAATTTAATATTCTTTCCCCCATTGTTGCCGCAGGCGTTTTTCCTCTTTTCCGAAAAGTTATCCCGACGATCTCATTAAAAACATAATCTGATGTCAAAGGTTCACCAAAAACCCCTGCGGCAATTTCCTGAAAAAGCTGCACGGCCTTGAGGTGATGGACATCACTCTCATTGTCGTAAGCCAGAAGTACATTTGCGTCCAGAAAGATCATCCTCATTCACCATAGAGAATCTTATCTACTTCCTCACTTACATGTTCCGTACCTTTGCCCCACGGGGTCGGTTTCCATAGCATTAATTTTCTTTTTCCGCCAAGTTCTGTTTTGAATTTTTCCATGGCGAGAGTCAAAGCTACTCCCAAGGTTATTCCTCTCTTGGTAGCTTCTGCTTTAAATTCCCGAAAGGTATCCGGATCAACTTCCCGCACCGTAATTTGTGTTCCCATGTTTAACATGTAAAACTTGTTGTACTATATAAATATTTCTTCAGCAATTTTGACAGTTAGGATTTTACTTTGGCAAATAAGTATAAGTCCAAGTAACTAAATAAATTTTTGTTGGGGTGTTTTATATAGTTTTGGGAGAAAAATAGTTAAAGTTAGTTTATTTTACCCCTCTATGGATTTTAACCAGAATAACCTTAATCGATCTACCTCTCCCTACCTCCAGCAGCACCATGATAATCCCATCTGCTGGCAGGAATGGAGCAAAGAAGTGTTAGAGTATGCGCAACAAGAGCAGAAGATTATTTTTGTTTCTATCGGCTATGCGGCCTGCCACTGGTGCCACGTGATGGCCCGGGAAGCCTTTTCCGATCAGCAGATTGCCATCTTCCTCAACCAGTTCTTTGTCAGCATTAAAGTTGACCGGGAACAGCGGCCGGATCTCGATCACTATTTCCTGGCCTATCTGCAGCAAACGCAGGGATCGGGAGGCTGGCCGTTAAATGTCTTCCTGACGCCGGAGCGGAAGCCGTTTTATGCCCTTACCTATGCTCCGCTGCTTCCCCACCACGGCCTGCCAGGATTTTTAGAAATAGTACACAGCATTAAGGATTTCCATGACCGGAACAGACCGCATCTTCCCGCCTATGCTTTGGAGATACAAACAGCAGCTGCCGTTGAAGAAGCCGAGCTCGTTGCACCTCTTCTCACTCACCTCACTGACTCGCACGGCCCACAATTTCCCCCGGCCACGAGTTTATTATTCCTGTTGCATTATTATGAACAAAATCCCCAACAGAAAATGAAAGAAGTTATCGAGAACCTTCTGGAGATCATGGCAACGCGGGGATTACATGATCACTTGCAGGGTGGATTCTACCGCTATTGTGTTGATGAGAGCTGGACGATTCCTCATTTTGAAAAGATGTTATATGACCAGGCACTGCTGCTGTGGGTGTATAGTGCTGCCTATAAGCTTTTTCCCAAATCTGCCTACAAAACCATCATAGAAAAAGTAGTCATTTGCCTGGAAGAAACCTTCCTGGGCGATGGCTTATTCTATGCTGCCCATGATGCCGATGCAGACCATGAAGAAGGGGCAACCTATCTCTGGACGAGGGAAGAGCTGCAGACGATTCTTACTGAGGAGGAATTCCAAACAATGGAAGAAACCTACCTGCTTACTCCCAATTTTGAAGGGAAGATTCATCTGGTTAAACAGAAATGGGCTGTTCTGCCCGAAATCGAGCGGAAATTACTTCAATACCGCCAACAGCGGGTACAACCGTTTGTGGACAAGAAATATGTTACCAGCTGGAATGCCCTGGCGGGAATAGGATTAGTCCTGGCTTCCCGAATGCTGAATAACACTCTTCTGGCAATGAAAGCAAAACTGGTAGGGATGAGTTTACTGAAAAAGCATTATATCAATGGCAAAGTCGTGCACAGTTCTTATGCCGGAAAACTCCAGGAAGGAGAATTTTTGGAAGATTATGCGGCCCTGCTGTTATTGGCAACGTATTTATCTGAAGAGGAATCCGGGTATCTCGACCTGATCAAGGAATTAGAGGAGAAACTGTCTTCTTTCTACTTCAATGAAAGCTGGATCGAAAGTAAAACAGCTGATTTTATGGCTCTGCCGGCAGCTTCGTTTGATCATCCCTATCCATCGCCATTGTCCTTAGCGGAAATGGCGACGGTAAGGGCAAAAATCATTCTGGGAAAAGAATATGAACCAGGGGAATATCAGCACTCCGTAGAGCACGATTTTTTTAATCTCGCTACCTTCCTGCGCAATGGCAATTGGCACTTGATCCATGGTCCTCACCGAATTCAATGGCAGCAGCTTCCCCTGAATTGCCTGCAGATACAGAATAAAATTATTCAGAATTGTTATAAGGGGGGGTGTGAGATATTTAAGGATGTGACGGCGTTATTGGCAAAAGTAAGATGAGGGGAAGCAGCTTTGGTTTTTACTTCATTTTTTTCTTTTAAAATGCCAATACTTTTTATGTAAGTTGGGAAAAATTTTTGATCAAACTTTTTTTAAAAAAGTTTGGTAGAGCAGCATAAGCCGCCTTCGGTCAAACCCAAAACAATAGCGAGCTACTGTCGATGGTTTGTGGAAGCATTCGACTACGCGTTCTCTTGAACTTGCACCGGCCAGCATTCGCCGTTTCATCGCTCCCTGTAAAGACGTCCAAGGGTTAACTCATTGTCATCGCTGACAACTTCGCCATCACCAAAGGGATCGTTGTCCCTTTGTGAGTTCCTTTCGGAACTTATCATCCCATTTTACAGGACGTGTCGTTGCTGAGCCAGAGACACGGGCTTTCCCCGTCTTCCGTAAGGAAGTGGCCATAGTGTGCCATAAATTTCATGAACGAAATCTATGGTACGGGTGGGCGGACTTTCCTGAGTGCCAAGCACCCATCGCTTCCTGCCACTGCTACCGACAATAGTGATAGGCGGGAAGTTTAAAAAACTTGTTGTGGAAAGGGGCGAGAGAGAGGATGTCCATAAACTTTCGGAAAAAAAGACCAAATCTTTTTAAAGAACCGCCCTAAACAGGGTAAATCATGGCACGTATGCATTCCGGAGCAAAGGGCAAGAGCGGCAGCAAGAAGCCGATAAAAAAGATTCCGGCCTGGACACCCTACCAAGGCAAGGAAGTGGAAAAACTGATCGTCAAATACGCCAAAAGCGGCAAAACCACCTCAGAAACCGGTCTGCTCCTGCGCGACAGCTACGGCATCAACAGCGTCAAAGCGTTGACGGGAAAAAGCGTCTCCGCCATTCTTCAGGAAAACAAAATTACCCACAAGCTGCCGGAAGACATGATGGCCCTGATCCAGAAAATGATTGGGATTAAAGCGCATCTGGAAAAGAACAAGCATGATCAAACCGCGAAGCGGGGATTGTTGTTAACCACTTCCAAGCTGCGGCGGCTGGTCAAGTACTACCAGCGCTCCGGGCGCCTGGCGGCCGACTGGACGCTTGATCCCGAAAAGCTGAAGATGTATCTGGAGTAAGCTACCGGTACTGTCTTTTTTGTGAGTGATGGCCAAGCCAAGCTACCGAAAGCTTTTTATCTCCAACTGCTTTCCACTACCAGATGGACCATCGCTGGCAAACAGGATTACTCCTGATTTTCTTTATCGGCATTTCTGCTCTCCTCGGTGTGCTGGTCAATCGTGGCTCAATACCTTTGACCTTTCTCTGGAAATCTTCCAACAGTATCACTGCCAGTGCCGTGGCGGTGGGAGCAGCATGCCCTAACTGTCCTCAACCCACTATTGCCTGTTACCGCCATGAAGATTGTGACGATCGTATTGCCGCTACCCGGGACATCTGCCGCAATCCCGGGACAGAATTCTCAATTTGCGTGAATAGGTGAATGTACGTTACGCTATTACCAATTTGCCGTAAAGAAACAGTATCTACCCCCTCTTTATCTACGTTTTAACGTTTTACAACGCGGTACGGATATTTTCGATATTAGAGGCAATCTCCCGGCCTTTCCGCGTCAGTTCCAGCAATTTTAACCGGCCTTCCTTCTTAAAATTAATCAGGTCAGCTTTCTGCATCTCCTGCAGTATCTTGACCACGTGGCTATAAGTGCAGTCAATCTGCTTTGCTAACACGCTGGCATAGACTTGAGAACTGGCATTCTTCAACTCGACTAGCATCAAAGCAGGCTTCTCCCGAAAAAAGACGTCAAAGATGGCTTTGTTTTTAACCAATGTAAATCACACCCCCTGATTGATAAACCATCTCCACCCCTGGTTGTTATTACTTTTGTAACTTATATTTAAACATTTATCTGTTGGAATAGCTAGATTGTGCTTGGTATATTTAAAGGTTACGGATTTCTGGGGCAATTTGCTTGTTTTTGATCATCGCTGTGGCCGGTGCAGGCAAGCCGACACGACTATGAATTCAGCGCCGTTTTCCGGGAGCGTCTCCTTCGACCAGACACCATAGGCTGTGGGGACATCATCGATACCTTTTTGAAGAACACCTCGTTTTTGGAGGCGATGAGTTCGCTCTCTTTTTTTCCCCATGCAGCCATCCGCCCCAGCCAGGATCAGCTGGTGAAAGACTTGCAGGAGGCGTTTTCTCTCGGCAAAATTCTGATCGCTCATGCACCGACCGGATTGGGCAAGACCGCTGCCGCGTTAGCAGTCGCCGTCCAGCACGCTCTGGAAAAAAACAAACGCGTTTTCTTCCTCACCAACCGGCATACCCAACATCAGATCGCCGTGAAGACCTTGAAGATGATGAATGAGAAATTAAAGAACGAAAAATCAGGACAGGAACTGGCCGTCGCCGATTTAATCGGCAAACGCTGGCTGTGCTCTCAGCACGTCGAAGGGTTGTATGGCAACGAATTCACGGAATTCTGTAAGACCGTGGTCGAGAAAGGCGAATGTGAATTTTATAATCGTGTCCGCACCAAGAACAAGGGCTTGCAGGTGGAAGCCCGTCGTGTCGTGGAAAAACTGCAGCGGGCCGGGCCGTTGCACACTGAAGAATTGCTGCCGCTGGTGCAGGCGGAACAAATGTGCAGCTATGAAGTGGCGTTAGAGTTAGCCAAGGCTGCCCAGGTAATCATCGGCGACTACAATCACGTCTTCAATCCCCACGCGCAGAATACTTTGTTTACCAAGCTAAACTTGGAGCTGCAGGAGGTTATCCTGATCGTCGATGAAGGGCACAACCTGCCGGGCCGGATCATGGAGATGCTCAGCAGCCTGCTGACAACGACGATGCTGCGGAATGCCGTGCAGGAAGCCCATAAGTTTGGCTTTGGCCACTTGATTCCCCGGCTGCAGGAAATGAATCGGGCCTTGCTGACGTTAGCGGATTTTTCCGACGGTAAAGACCGGGAACGAGCCGTGGGGAAGGAAGATTTTTTAAACCAAATTGGGATGAATAATGATCTGGACCGTGAAGCCCTGCTCAACAATTTAGACGTCGGTGCCGAAGAAGTCCGGGAAAAGCAGCGGAAAAGTTATCTGGGCGGGATTGCTGCTTTCCTGAATTCCTGGATCGGCCCGGATCAGGGTTTTGTCCGTATTGTGGCAGAAAAGCAGGGGCGGCAGGGACCGATTTTAGTCCTTTCCTATTCCTGCCTTGACCCCAGCATCATCAGCCGGGATGTTTTTGACTGCGTGTCTGCCGGCGTGATCATGAGCGGTACTCTTAAACCGACGTTCATGTACAAGGATCTGCTGGGGATCGAGCGCGGGCAGGAGAAAGAATATGGATCGCCCTTTCCGCCCGAAAATAAGCTCAGTGTCATCATTCCGGAAACTACCACGCGCTACACGCTGCGGGGCGAGGCGATGTACGCGAAAATCGCTCAAAAATGTTCAGAGTTAGCCGGATTGATTCCCGGCAATGTTGCCCTATTTTTTCCGTCGTATGAATTACGGGACAAAATATCGGGCTTCCTGGTCTCGTCCAAAAAACTGTTCTGGGAGCGCAGCGACTGGCGCAAGGAGGAGAAGGAACTGTTTCTGGCGGAATTCAAATCATACAATCATACGGGAGCAGTCCTTCTGGGCGTGGCCGGCGCCAATTTTGCCGAGGGGATTGATCTGCCAGGAAATTTCCTGAATGGCGTGGTCGTGGTGGGATTGCCGTTAGCCCGGCCCGACCTGAAAACCAAAGCCTTGATTGATTTTTACCACCAGAAATTCCAGAAGGGCTGGGAGTACGGCTACATCTATCCGGCAATTAACAAGTGCCTGCAATCGGCGGGACGATGCATCCGCTCCGAGACGGATAAAGGGGCGTTGCTCTTCCTGGACGAGCGTTTTGCCTGGGAGCAGTATTATTGCTGCTTCCCCCGGGAAGGGTTGAAAGTGAGCAAAGAGTATGGAAAGATGATTAAAGAATTTTTTAGGTAGTAGTATTTTCTCCATATTGAACACAAACTGGTTCTTTCCGCAACCAGTATACAAAAAGGCAACATTTATATACTTGTGCCACTTTCCCTCCTCTTCGCTGTGGAAAAAGAGGTGATAGCCACGGCAGACGGGCTCCTCTGGAATTATTATATTCATGGTGGAACTTCTACCACCCTCACCCCCCCTTACAAGGAGCCCGGTTTTTTATTCTCAGTTGCAGTGTTGCTTAATTCTTAGACTTTTACTACCTCAAACTTAAC
>JAHFSD010000034.1 GCA_023265925.1 archaeon | reverse complement strand
CACCAGCAGCGACGGCAGAATGAAAGTCAGTCTAAAGGGCTTACCTAACGAGCCGAGAGGTATTGCATGGCGGTCGTCAGCTCGTGCCGTAAGGTGTCCTCTTAAGTGAGGTAACGAGCGAGACCCATGCTCATAATTGCCAGCGGCTGTTTCGACAGGACTGGGCACATTATGGGGACTGCCTGGGAAACCAGGAGGAAGGTGTGGGCCACGGTACGTCTGTATGGTCCGAATCTGCTGGGCTACACGCGCGCAACAATGGCGAGGACAATGGGATGCAACTTCGAAAGAAGGAGCTAAACCTCGAAACCTCGTCCTAGTCTAGATTGAGGATTGTAACTCATCCTCATGACAGCGGAATCCCTAGTAATCGGTCCTCATCACAGACCGGTGAATATGTCCCTGCTCTTTGCACACACCGCCCGTCAAACCAACCGAATTGGGTTTGGGTGAGCTGCAGCTTTCAGTTGCCGCGAATCCAGATTCGGTAAGGTGGGTTAAGTCGTCACAAGGTAGCCGTAGGGGAACCTACGGCTGGATCACCTCCTTTTTTTTTACATTGAGACATTTTTACATTGAGAAATAGTCGGCGACCAGCAGTAGGTTCCTTAAAATGATGTGGACATATTCACGTCCCGGTCCGTGGCCAAAGGATTCTGTTAAAAGTCATGAGGGCGAATTTCATTTTCGAAAAGTTTAAAGCTTCTGCTTTTCTTTACGGCCCCATGGGTCAGAACTATAAAGATTTGGAGATTTATCATCGGGCGTATCAGTTTGTGCAGAGTGTCGAGGCCAGAGTTCCCCCTAAGAAAGATATTGCCATGGGGAAGATGTTACGTAGAGAAAATTTTTGAGGACTTAAATTTATTATGGAAACTACTGTTTACAGACAAGGAACAGATTTGTTCATAGAAGTAGCAATAAAAGATCAAACTATTTATTTGGAAACTTTATGTCAAGAAGTGCGAGTACCGGACGGAAAAATAATTTTGTTGCGAAGTTATTGTGATCCTGCTCTTTACCAAGAAGACCGGCGTGGAGAATTCCTTGAACCAAAGTACAGCCTTACTGCGCTTCTTGAGGGAGCCGAAGAACCGCTAAGCCCCCTTTACAAAAGGAAGCCTGATTGTAAAAAAGAAGGGATTATCGGGATAGAACTTGAAGAAGCCATCAGTGAAAAAACGTGGCGGGCGTACCGCCAACAGTTTCGAGATGCGATGGAACAAGACGTTGTTTGCTGGGTACGAGAGATTATAGAAGCGAATTATCATTATGAAAATATCTATGAAGGTGACGATAACAACATGTGGGAATTATTAGATAAAGATTATGAATATTGGTCAGATTATTTTAGGAAAGAAATGGTAGAAGAATTATGTGATGAAAACATCCGTGATGGTTGGATAAATCCTGGTGATGAACAGAGGTACATTTAGAAATTCTGTGGAAAGTAATATTCTGAAATCATTTTATCAACCACCTCCCAAACCTTTATAATAAACCTTTATTTTTACTTCGAACTATGGGCCCGTAGCTCAGTGGTAGAGCGCCTGCCTTGCAGGCAAGTTACACTAGGCAAGTCGTACTCAAGTGGGGCATTCGCTTCGCTCCGCCCCACGACACTGGCAAAATAGTGCGGCTGGTCATGAGAGCAGGAGGCCTCGGGTTCGATAATCAGGAAGGGAAAGATTTATAAATCACCTTCCGGATGGAAAGCCCCGACGGGTCCACTTTTCTTAAAGAGGAACAAGGGGAACCGTTCTCCTTCAAGAACACCGTTCTTGGCGGCAGAGGTTGAGGATGATGGAGCACGGCGTGGAGTAGGTTCCACCTATGCATTACCACATCATGTTCATGAACCATAAGGAGAACACATTGAGGCAAGCTGCTCGATGGATGACTAGGTTCGAAACGCCGACGAAGGACGTGACCAGCGACGAAATGCTCCGGCGAATCGCAAGTAGGTGTTGAACCGGAGATGTCCGAATGGGACTTCCCATTAAAACCCTTTGGGGTTGGGGAACGCAGGGAATTGAAGCGTCTTAGTACCTGCAGGAAAAAAAATCAATTGTTCTCAAAAATCGCTTCGGCGATTTTTGGAACCGCGAAAATCCAAAAGATTTTCGCTGGAGATGCCGTCAGTAAGAGCGACCGAACGCGGCTGTTAGTTCAAACTGAATCCGTTCCAGTAATGGGATGGAGATGTAGTGTGGTGGACTTCCTTTGGGCCTTAGTTCTGACTTGAAGTTTCCTGGAATGGAATACGCTACAGGGTGAGAGTCCCGTAAAGGAAAGAATTAAGGTTCTGGGAAGTATCCTGAGTACTGCTCCTCGGAAATGGGGCGGGAATCTGGGAGGCATTAACTTCCAAAACTCAATACGTTTCGAGTCCGATAGCAGACGAGTACCGTGAGGGAACGTTGAAAAGCACCCATGATAGGGAGTGAAAAGCTCTGAAATCGAGCAGCGATAGTAAGGTAGGGCTCTTCGGAGTTCTACCGTGCTCTTTGAATAAAGTGCCAGGGAGTGTATTTCTGTGGCGAGGATAACCTGCAAAAGGGTATCCGTAGCGAACGCAAAATCCCGCACGTAATGAGGGGAATGGTATGAAAGTGCCATGAGTCACAGGGGTACGACCCGAAACCGAACGAACTATTCCTGCGCAAGGTGAAGCGAGGGTAAAACCTCGTGAAGGCCTGCAGAGGTTTTGTGTGCAAGCATTCTTCTGACGTGGGTATAGGGGTGAAAAGCCAATCGAGTTCGGTGATAGCGGGTTCCTGTCGAAACTGACCGTAGTCAGGTCTCGGACGAGATGGTTCTGGTTGTAGAGCGACGGATTTGGGATTAAGGTGGGGAAACTCATCGATCCTTTGTCCAACTCCAAATGCCAGAACGTCATAGACTCCGGGAAACAGGGAATCTTGGGGTAAACTTGATTTCCGCGAGGGGAACAACCCCAACTGTAGTTAAGGCCTCAAAATGTCAGCTCAGTGATAAAGGGTGAACGGTGTCCGTGATCGTAGACAGCGAGGAGGTCGGCTTAGAAGCAGCCACCCTTTAAAAAGTGCGTAACAGCTTACTCGTTGAGATCGTGGGCCCGGAAGATTGACGGGTCTAAGCTGACTGCCGATACTACAGACCACGATAAGTGGGGCTAGGCAGGCATCCTGATAGGGCAGAAGCATTTCCGTAAGGAGATGTCGACCTGTTTGGAATGAATATCCTGGTGGTAGTAGGATCTTAGCAGAGTGCGAATCTCTGCCATCGGAAGGGCAAGGGTTCCTTGGCAATGTCGATCAGCCAAGGGTTAGTCGGTCCTAACTCTCCCCGTAACGGACGGAGAGGAAAGGGAAAGCGGTTAATATTCCGCTACTGTTTTCGTATGCGTGGCAACACCAGCCTGGTGTCAGACACTTTGGACTACGCTGTCATATCTCGTCTGATATGTTAAAGCGGATAGATCCCGGGAGTATCGTCATGATGAGAACGGGATGAAACTGCTGATGAGCAGGCCTATGGTCTGTACAGCTGATGTCTGGAGTCCTTGAAAAGGACGCTAGGAAAAATCGAAGGCAACCGTACCCAGAACCAGCACTGGTGCCCCTCGGTGAGAAGCCGAAGATGTGTGAGTCTAACCTCGCTTAGGGAATTCGGCAAATTAGTCCTGTACCTTCGGTAGAAGGGATCCCTGCATTCGTGTCTGCATGGATGCGAGTCCAGGGCGTAGTGACTAGGGTGGTCCGACTGTTTAACAAAAACGTAACGTTCTGCGAGGCCGTAAGGCTGTGTAGAGAACGTGATATCTGCCCAGTGCCAGTACTTTAAGCATCGTTTCAACGGTGTGAAGAGCTGGTAAACGGCGGGAGTAACTATAACTCTCTTAAGGTGAGTAACGTTGCCTTAAGTCCCAACTGTTAAACATAAAATGCCATTCAGAAAATGGGATAACAATCTGGCCATATGCTGGAATATCTCAATGAATTTCTTGTAGGAAATTACAAAAGTGATTTTGTAATGATTACTGAAAATCAAGAAATCAGAGACAATCAGCAGGAAAGATTTCTGAATTTCAGAAAAATCCTCAGAGACTGAATGCCAGAAATCCGTAAGGATTAAGATACAGTCCGAACACAGCAGTGATGTTGTGAAATCAGCAGAAATGACTGATTCAATTCTTGAAAAAAGGATTGGTAACAGCACGAGCGTAATACCTTGTCGTTTGAATGACGACTTGCATGAATGGTAGAACGAGATCGCCACTGTCCCGAGCGAGATTCTCCTGAACACTTTTTCCTGGTGTAAAGACCAGGGATTCCCAGTGGGAAGCGAAGACCCCGTGAAACTTTACTGTAGCCTGTCGTTGTGCTGCGGTGTTTGCTGTATAGCGTAAGTGGGAGCTGTTTGAGGCCATGAGCGTCAGCCTGTGGCTAAGGCAACAATGTAACACCACTCTGCGAACGCTGCAATACTTACCTTGTAAGAGGGACACCGATTGGTGGACAGTTTGGCTGGGGTGGCACGCTGTCGAAAAGATATCGATAGCGCCCAATGGTAGGCTCATCCGGTTTAGAAATCCGGAGTAGAGTGCAAGGGCAAAAGCCTGCCTGATTGGATTCCAACCATCAAAGAATCCAAACGCGAAAGCGTGGCCTAGCGAACATCTCTGCCTTCTTAATGAGGGCGAGATATGACGGAAAAGTTACTCCGGGGATAATTGAGTTGTCGCGCCTGAGAGTTCACTGTGAGACGAAGTCCTGTGCTTCGCTCCGGACAGATCGACGGCGCGGTTTGCTTCTTCGATGTCGGCTCATCCTATCCTGGCCGTGCAGAAGTTTTTCTCTTGATGAGAAAAGCTGTAGGCGGCCAAGGGTGGGGGTGTTCACCCATTAAAAGGTGGCTCAAAAATTCCACGAATTTTTGGCACCTCTAATAGAGGGTTCGTGAGCTGGGTTCAGAACGCTGTGAGGCAGTTTGTTTGATATCTACTGGGAGTGTTGGGTGTCTGAAAGGAAGGACTTTTTAGTACGAGAGGAACGAAAGTTCGTGGCCTCTGGTCAACCGGTTGTCTGACAAGGCAGGCCGGGCAGCTACGCCATCGGCGATAAGTGCTGAACGCATCTAAGCACGAAGCGCTCCTTGAAACGAGACACCTTCGGACACGGCCAGAACAGCCGTTTGATAGAAGCGCTGTGTACGCACCAAGGCAACGAGGTGTTGAGCAGGCGCTTACTAACGTCCATCCTTTGTGTTCTCCTTATGGTTCATTTTTTTTTATTTTTATAGGCAAAGTTTAATTAAGTAGATGATAATCTCTTCTTTTTATGTTTGTCCAATACCAAGAATTAAAAATCTGGCAATTTTCGTACGATTTTGTCTTAAATGTTTATCGCGCGGTAGAAAATTTTCCAAAGCATGAAGATAACAACATTACTTCTCAGCTGCGTCGGGCAGCTACTTGCCTCCCCTTAAACATTGCTGAAGGGAGTGGTGCCCGTTCACCAAAAATCTTCCTTAATTATCTCATTTTTGCCTATCGGTCTTCTCGCGAGATTGAAACACTTCTCCTTCTTGCTCGTGATCTTAAATATTTTAGCGAAGGGGAGTATCAAGAATTACACGGCGATTTAGAAAATTTTACAAAAATGCTCGTTAGCTATATGAACTATTTAGAAAAAGATTACATTCAGAACAACCGAAAGAAGGATCTTACTCATTTTTATCGGCAAAAGAAGGAAGGATTAGTGAGGAAAAATTTTGATTCCTTGTCGTAATTCTTGGGACAGTGGTGCCCTCTTTTTATTTTCTTTAGGCAAGTCGTCTTCTGGTTTTTTCTGAAATCAAACAAACTGCCTCTTCCTCCAACCCACGAATAACGTGGACCTTTTAAACTATTTTCTTTCGATACTTTTAAAAATTGCCCGCTTACTTAGTTCACGATGTCACTCTATGGTCTTGACTTGATTATTGATCAGCAAGGGAAGTATTACCTCCTGGAAATTAATGGTATTCGTTCCGGGATGAATGGGTTTCGGCGTGTTTACGGTGATGATCGTGTCCGGGAGAAGGTGTATGGGATGCTTCAGGAAAACTATGGGGCACTCACGGTTAATAATGGAAGCTACTTGAGGGAGAAATGGATTCAAAAGCATCCTCTTCGCTGGAAATGGCGGCAACTGTGCCAGAGGCTACTTCCCCAGAGAACAAGCCGGTTACCTCGGCTGTTACGTTCTCCGGCAGCAGAAATTCAGTGGCTTGCTGAGAAAATTTCGACTCCTGAAGAAGTATCCTATCCCTGGCCGGTCTATGAGGGCCAGGACTCTACCGTCTTCAATGTGGTGAATCAACTTCTGCCTCATCCCACTGTCAATCCTTTTGTTGATGAGGAAATCGCTGCTAATAAGTTCTTACAGTATTGTCTTCTCAAAAATTCTCCCATCGCCGACCTTTTACTTCCTACAGCGCTTGTTGGATTAGGTTGGGCAAATGAATCAGAACTGGAAACAGTGGTAGAAAACAGTTCAGAGTTTGTGAAAAAACCGATCTTAGGGAACTGTGGAAAAGGTGTTATGGTACTTATGAAAGAGCAGGTAGAATTGTATATCCCACAATTAGACGATTGGTCGCGCCGTTCATGGTTAGATGAATTGTCCCTGCTCGTGCTCAAGAAACCACTACAAAAGCGAAACTTAATTGATTTTGTCCGCAAAGGAAACTACCTGTTTGAATATGGCCTCTCCATCATCCAACCATTTATTGACTCTCGGCAAACAATCAATGGAGAAGACCATTATACTTCTATTCGTGCCATTGTCTGCAATGGGCAGTTTGTAGATGCCTATCTGCGCTATAGCCCAGAGAAAAAAGTGAACCTGTCTCAAGGCGCAGGAGCACACCCTTTCCACGAAAAGGATTTGGCAGCACTCTGTGAAAATGTAGTGTTAACGTTTGAAAGCCATTGCCTTCCCTACGATCCTGCGACGTTTCAATGGGAATTGTATAAGTCTTACTTCCAGAGTTCAATCCAACAACTCGCCCAGGATGCCCTGGTATCGGTACTCATTTTTATTTCCCCTGAAGGACAGAGCACCTTTAGTGTACCACTAAGAACTTCTTTCCCTATAAAAAGAACAATGACGAGAAAGAAGTGAACCGGCGCTTGTAAGACAATTGCCATTAATTCTCTCGGTTGCATAGCGGTAAATACGGCTTTAACACTGCAGGTTGTGCCCGATGTCATTTCGTCCATTTTCGTAACGTTTATATAACTCGGCCAAGACCAGCAGAGATAGATGTCCCTTGACCACCTCCTGCAGCAGGCAACGATTTCTTTTCCTAGGCCATTGACCGCCCGGCAGGTGGAATCATTATTCATCTATCTCCGGCAGGTAGGAGGACTGGTGGTGAATTATCGGGTTTGTACTGTCAAACAAGTGGGTGAGCCGTCCAAACTGCCAAAACATTATGACGCTCCACGTATCCATGACCAGGAAATCGAAAAGGGCAGGATTATTGATCCCCGAACAGAAAGAGAGTACGCGTTCACCTGCCCGAAAATAAACAACGAACCTGCTTCTTCCCCTTCTTCATTTTTTTCAGGAATGCAATTTTCTTCTCAAGGAAGACCAGGAAGATCAAGAAGAACAGAATACCACTCCGAGCAGGCTGAATTGTGCCAGGCTGTCCGTGGGGTAGTCGAAAAGTATTTTCGGGAACAGTTTTAGCCATTTATCCCCATTATGGTAAACTGCGTAGCTTATAGCACACTTTAACACGCAGTTTACCATATTAGAACTGCGCACAAATAGGATATAAATTGCGCAGTTCTCTATACCTGTTTCACTTATTTTCCTTCCTCTTTTTCACTCACTGCCATCTTTACCGTTTTTTCTCCTGTTTTCTTCTCACTCACTTCCAGCTTTAGCTTTCCCGGCTCTTCCCCTGCTTTCTTCTTCTCACTCGCTTCCAGTTTCTCCGTATGCCGGCACTGCGGGTAGCCGCTGCAGCCAATGAAAGTGCCGTAGACGGATTTCCGCACCACTAACTCTTTTCCACACTTGGGGCATTTCTTCTCCACGTCCTGCTGCTCAAACTGCTTGATTTCTTTCTTTTCTGCCGCAGTTGTCTTGCTGGGACACTGGTGGTTCAGGCAGACTTCCTGTGCCTTGCGCCTCTGGATGATCAGGATCAGCGGATGATGACACTGCTCACAGGTTTTATCAGTGCTTTTGATCAGGCCGCTCCCGGGGAGTTTGAAGGTCGTGGAGCATTTTGGATAGCGGCCACAGGCGACAAACCGCCCGAATTTTCCCATCCGCACCATCAGCTTTCCTTCCGTACAGGCAGGACAGACGCCGATGAAATTCTGTTCCTCCCTGGTTTCCTGCAGTGATTTCAGGATCTCTACGCCGATGGCTTTTTCCTTTTTCTTAAAATCCGTTAACAGGGGAATCAAGTATTTTTTTGCCTCCTCCAACACTTTTTCTTCCTGTTCTTTCCCGGCCCGGATGTTGTCCATGTCTTCCTCAAAATGGGCAGTGAGCTGTTCATCAACGATTAACGGCGCATGCTTCTCCAGGATCTGTTCCGTTTCCATCCCTAATTTAGTGACGATGATTTGCACGCCTTCCACATAGCCGCGCTGGAATAAGCGTTCCAGAATCTCGGCTCTGGTCGCTTTCGTTCCCAGGTTGCGCTTCTCCAGTTCCTTGATGATCGAGCTTTGATTGTAGCGCGGCGGAGGCTGCGTTTCCTTGTCCATTTTTTTGATGTCCTTGATTGAGACTTTCCCGCCTTCTTTCAGGTCCGGAAGAGTGACTTCTTCCACTTTCACGTAAGGGCGGTAGAACGCGTACCAGTTTTCCTGCAGCGTCCTCGTTCCTTTGGCAATGAAAAGTTCCCCTTTCACGTTCAGCGTCACTTCCATCGTTTCCCGGATAGCGGAAGTGGCAAACGTCGCCAGGAAGCGCTTGACAATCAAGTCGTAAATCTTTTGTTCTTTGGGCTTGAGGCTTTTGGGCGTCAATCCCGTAGGGAAAATGGCCGGGTGAGCCGGATCAGTCTTTTTACCATTGTTGGGCCGGAGTTGTTCCTGCTTCAGCAAACGCTGGCACAGCTCCTGATAGCTTTCCTGCTGGCCCAATTCGCTGAGAATGCGCCGGAACCCTAATTTGGGGTCAAGCTGCTGCGATGAAGTGCGGGGATAGGACGTCACGCCCGCTAAATACAAACTCTGTGCCAGATCCAGCGTCTCCTTGGGCGTCAGCTTAAACTGGCCGTAGGCTTCCGTCTGCAGGGTGGTAAGGTCGAAAGGATAAGGGGGAGATTGCTCCCGTTGCGTTCGTTTGACCACGGCAATCAGCGCTTCTTTTTCTCCTTTCACTACCTTCAAAATTCGTTCCACTTCTTTCTGCTCAAAGATCTTATCCAAAACATGCCAGGCTTCGATAGCTGATTTCTTATAGTCGCCGTGAAGAACAATTTGCCAATATGGCTCGGACTGGAAAGCGGTGATTTCCTTTTCCCTCTCCACCAGCATCTTAAGCGCCGGGCCCTGCACGCGCCCGATGGACATGATCTTAAATGCGCCTGCTGTTTTGACGGAAGCAGTCAAAGCCCGCGACAAATTGATGCCGTAAAACCAATCGAGCTTGTGTCGGGTCTCGCCCGCATAGGCTTGCCCCCATTCCAGATGCGGCCTTTTCTGCTCATACGCTTCCACCAGATCGGGCTTAGTGAGAGTGGAAAATTTCATCCTGTTGGCATCTTTCTTCCTGCAGGTGAAACGGATACAGTTCCAGCCGATCACCTCTCCTTCCGTGTCAAAGTCGCAGGCGACGGTAAATTCATCCGCCTGTTTTGCCAGTTCAGCAATGGTGTCAAGGTAATCTTTGACGTATTGCGCTTTCTTCAGGAATTTATAGGTCGGCTCCCATTTAATGTCAAACACCGGATAGCTCCAGCCGTTCTTTTTGTCCTCGACGAGACCGTAGAGATGGCCGACTGCTGACGTGACCATGATCGGTTTTTTGCGGTGAGTCAATTCAAAGTAGCCGCTCTGCTTGTTTTTTTTGAAGACGGCTTTGCTGTCGGCCAACGCTTCCGCCACTTTTCGCGCTGAACTTGGCTTTTCGGTGATGATCAATTCGGTCATGTCCTCAACAATTCGCCAGCTTCTTTAAAAACGTTTTGGGGAATGGTATGTGCATAGCTAGGAGAATGGCTGGCTTGGCCAAAAGGCGAGGCGCACAAAGGAATGACGTTCCTTTGGCGCACCAATGAGGTCGTTGCCTCATTGGTTGCGAGCTAAGCGATTGCTTGCACCCCGCCCGTTAGGTTACCGTTTCTTCCATTACCATAACGATATGCTGCAAATACCGAAGCGGGAAACGGGCGAGCCTCGCGGCCCGCCAGCCATTTCCCTCTGCTCCTCTCCTTGACCATTATGCCCCACTTTCCTGCACAAGATATTTATAGCATGGCGTCCTTCTGACTTCCATGGCCTATGCCAGTTCTCACCAGGGATATAGTACTTCAGCGGTAAAATATTCCGTCTCCGGCAGTGCCGGAAGTACTGGAAGTAGCGGAAGTACTGCCACCAACTTGTATGCGGTAAAAATGAATCCCGTCTGCTGCGGCTCATTCAGCCGCGGACAGCGCTGTGGGGGCTGTCCGGGAAAATAAGAGATAACTTTTTATAAACTCCGCTTCTTTCTCAGAAAATCATGAAGCTCATTTACCTTGATCATGCTTCGAGCACACCGCTTGATCCGCGCGTCCTGAACGCGATGCTGCCTTATTTCCGCCAGCACTATGCCAACCCCAGCAGTTTCCATGATCCGGGAAGGAACGTTAAGGAGGTTGTAGAACGTTGCCGGAAAAAAGTGGCTGAGATTCTTCAGGCCCAACCGGAAGAAATAATCTTTACTTCTGGAGGAACAGAAAGCATTAATCTGGCGATCAAAGGAGTGGCGTTGGTGAAAGGGAAAGGGCATATTATCACTTCGCAAATTGAACATCCGGCGGTATTGGAGACATGCAAGTACCTGGAAAGGAGAGGCTTTACCGTAGGTTATGTTAAGGTTGATAAATCAGGAATGATTAATCCTGCCAGCGTGGAAAAAGCCATTCGAAAAGATACAATTTTGATTTCCATCATGTACGCTAACAATGAGCTGGGCACGATTCAGCCCATCATCAACATCGGAAAAATTGCTCAAAGACATCAAATCCCTTTCCACACTGATGCCTGCCAGGCCGGAATGCTGGAATTAAACGTGCAAAAATTAAAGGTGGATTTGCTGACGTTGAATGGCGCCAAGATCTATGGACCCAAAGGGATTGGAATTCTCTACCAACGAAAAGGAATTTCTCTGGAACCGCTCATTCATGGCGGGGGGCAGGAATTTAATCTTCGCAGCGGGACGGAAAATGTTCCCGGAATAGTTGGGTTTGCCCCGGCGTTGGAATTGATTCAGAAAGGAGGGGAGAAGAAGGGGGGGAAGAAAGAAACGCAGCGATTGATTCTACTGCGAGATTACTTTACTCAAAATCTTCTGAACATTCCCGGCACGCGACTGGTAGGACATCCGACACGCCGGCTTCCCACCTTCGTAACGGTAGCCTTTCAGGATGTCGATGCCGAGCAGTTGGTGAACTATCTAAGTCTGAATGGAATCTATGCTTCTTCAGGAAGTGCCTGTGCATCGCAGAACGTAGAGCAAAGTCACGTGCTCAAGGCGATCGGCCTGCCGGAATCATGGGGGGCGGTGCGGTTTAGCCTGGGGAATGGTATAACCAAGAAAGAGTTGGATGATGTGGCAAAAACGGTTAAGAAGATTGTGGAAAGGTTAAGGGAAGTGAGGTAGTTATACGATAGAAAATGAAGAATACATCCCCGCCTTATTCTCTTCTCGCCAATATTTTCCCTGGAAAGAACTAATAGCAAATCTCGTTAATAATGGAACTTTACCGAGATTTGCTAGAATAGTAAAGTGCCTATCAATAAGTTCCATTATTTGTGCACTTTACTATAACTTCATAATTCATCGGCAAGTATATTCCGCTTTTGATTGTGGTGGGAGAAACATATTCATTCCTCATTAACGTACCAATATCTTTCCCGGAACGATAGGGATTGGCACCATCCTGCCGGCTGCTGTTGTGGCCATACCACGGCATTTCTGGCAAAAGATGGGCCCTGTCCAGATAGTCCTTCTTCTGCTGCAATAGTGGCTGCTTGGCCAGGTAGTCCGCCTTGAAACTATTGTACCGATGGAGCAATTGGCTTGATTCTATCAAGTCGGCAGCCTTGACACGTCCTCTTATTTCTTTAATCAATTCCCGTTGATCCTGCGACATCATAGTTTATCGATAAGGAGAGAAGGAAAACCAGGCTATAAACCTTTCGCCAAAAACTGTGACAAAAAAGTCAAGAAAGGTTTAAATAGGGAATTGCCTTCCCACCAGAAATGGTCGCATGGGCAGCCGCAGTCTGGGTACCGGTAGTATTACGGGTAGTCTTAGGCATTGAATTCCTTGCACACGGCTATCCTAAGCTGTTCAAGCAGTTCAAGGGAACAGCCGACTTTTTGGCGGGACTAGGATTTAAGCCGGGCGTATTCTGGGCGTTGGTGTTGGGAGTGACCGAATTCTTTGGCGGGTTAGCACTGTTGGCCGGGTTTGCTTCCCGGGTAGCGGCCGGATTATTGATTGTCAGCATGCTGGTAGCGACCTATCTGAAGATCTTCAAATGGAAAGTTCCCTTTGCCAAGCAAAACGAAGCGGGCTGGGAATGGGACTGGCTCATTCTGGGTGGATTAGTTGCCTTATTCTTACTCGGCTCAGGGCCGTGGTCGGTGGATCAGGTAGTAGGATGGGTGTGGGGATAGATTTACTCATCAATTTTTGAAGGAAAACTATTTAAATAAGGAAAAGAATTCTTAACTATCATGAACGAAAAAGATCACGCTAAAGAAGTCTATGAACAAATTAAAGGCAGTTTGAAAGGTCAAGAAGGCAAAATTGTCGCGATAGATCTCATCAATGGTGATTATTTTCTAGGAAACAGCGCTGAGGAAGCGTATGAAAATGGGAGGAAAAAACATCCCGCCCATAAATTCTTTTTCAAAAGAGTTGGAGCTAAAGCAGCTTTCTTTGTAGGTGCATTATAAATGATAAAAACCCGCTATCTCTTTGGTCTCCCTTTAATAACCCTTGTCGTGAATTCAATTGAAGTTGAAGCAATACTGGATACTGGTTTCAATGGCTCGCTGCTTTTACCTCTGGCAAAGATTAAAGAGTTGGACCTTCCCGCAGTTGGATTTACGGAATACATCCTCGCGAATGGAGAGCTGTCGGAAGCAGAAATCTTCACGGCGGAAGTAGTTTGGCTGACCGGAAAAAGATATGTTCTAGTGGTGGGAGTAGAGACTGATTTACCTCTTATCGGGATGAGACTTCTTGCCGAGGCTAAAACTATCCTTGAGCCACATCAAGGTATTCTTACGGTAGAACCAGGCAGTTAATTTTTTAGCATTATTCTTATAAAGAACCACTTTATTTATCTCTTTCACGCCAGCGTCGCATAACTCGGTATTGCGCAGGTCTTGAAGCAACTTTTTAAGAAAAAGTTGCATCAAAAAACTGTAGGTTTGAGATGCCACCTTAAGAAGAAGTTGCGGGGTACAAAGCCCTAAGAGAACTGCTCCCTTCGGGGATTCTCGGTTCAAATCCGGGCGCTGGCGCTTTTTTTTTAATTAGAATGAGATATATTTATTAATCCTAAATAACTCTTTGAACTAATGGACTCACTTCAATATTCTGACAC
>JAHFSD010000049.1:2045-5265 GCA_023265925.1 archaeon | reverse complement strand
AATTCAAATCACCCGCGAGCGGGTGCGGCAGATTGAATGTAAAGCCCTACGAAAATTGCGGCACCCTTACCGGGCAAAGCAGCTGGGACTGATTGCCGGTTTAGTGACGGATGAAGATCTTGATCATTACCGGACAGAATTCCAGGAGGGGCAACAACGGCAACTGTGGAAAGAGGATCTCTATGCTGAAATCCGTGCTGAAGTTATTCAGGAAGTGGCGAGTAATCCAGCTCTATTACATCAGGTTGGGGAGACACGTACAGCTGCACCAACTCAATATAATTCAATACCTGTTAGTGATTTAGACTTATCTGTCCGCTCCCGGAATTGTTTGATTAATTTTACCAATATCAAAACTGTGGGAGAACTCTGCCAGAAATCAGAGGCGGATCTCCTCCGAACCAAAAATTTCGGCCGGAGATCGCTTCATGAAATCAGGGATCTTTTAGCAACGATGGGGTTACGGTTACGAATACCAGTACCTGAACAATGAAACTTTCATTCCTGTGGGGAATTGTATTAACGTTCATTCTAGTCACTTCTGCCTTCGCCACTCACACCACCAGCACTGATTACGACTCTGATGGCTTTCTCAACCAGCAGGATAACTGCCTTTACACCCCTAACGGCGGCGTTGCGGGAGAATTGGTCGAAGGGCAATCCGGACAATTTACTGCCGAGGGAACAACCTCTACGATAACCCTGTCCTTTGTCGATCTCGATGAAGCTAAATTCACGGTCAATGGTGAGGATACGCCCAAACTGAAAGAAAGAGAAAAATATTTCCTGCAGGACTTTACTCAAATCATCGTCCACGAAATTTTCTACCAGGATTTTTTAGGCGGCATTCATGGCGCCAGCTTTCGGGTCGGGGCACAGAAAGATACTGACGGCAATGGTAGTGGCGATGCCTGCCCCAATTACGATGCCGAAGACCGGAGAGCCAGCCAGTATCGGGACGAGTTTGATGACCTCGAGGACGAATTCTTTTTCCTCAAGGAGCACTACCGGAAGAATCCGCAGGAACAGCAGGGAAAAATGGAAGAATTAAGGGGAAAATTTGCTGTCCTTCATGATGACCTTCGGAAATTAATGAATGATATTCAAGAGAATGATGGCCTTGATAATCGGAAAAAACTTCTGGATCTGTTGGATGAATTAGAGGAAGATGTAATCCGGGTAAAAGGAAGGATTACTGATTTACTGAACCAAAACAAATCCCAAGAACAGCCCTTACCCACGTTAAGTGCCCTAAGCGCGAGTCCTGCCCCTGCTCAGCCTCAGCTCGTCTCTGGCCTTCCAGGAGGAAGTAAAGTTACCGTGTTTCGGTTTAGTTTGCCTTCCTCAACGTCCTCAGCGAATAGTGTTTCCGAGCCTGTTCCAGAACCTGCCGCCGAAGATGATCCGGAGATTTTCTGGCTGATAACGGCGATTGCCATTGTCCTGATCATGCTGTTGTTTTTAATTTTGGCGGGGATGCGGGGGGAAAGGATTTAAAAGACTAAAGCCTGCCAATTACACACCATGTCCCTTGAATCCAAAATTCCCCGCTTCCGGTACTTTCAATCCAGCAATCCTGATGATTATAAAACCCAGCAAGTCATTCAACTTGAAGTGGAAGGCCAGCTTTTCCTGCGGGCAGGAGTAGGCTATCATTCTGAGATCCTCTACGATTTCATCCGGGAATGTGCGCGAGCAGGCGAGCCAATTTTAACTGAAGAAGAAGCAAAAATCTATATCCAGCAAGGCCGCCCCTCCGTTCAAGCTGGAAAATATAAAGCAGTGGGCATGGGAAAGGTGGATATTGATGTTACGTCAAAAACTTTGCGATTTCACGGCTCTAGTCAAGGGTATTATATGGAAATTGAGGAAAGACATCTGGAACGAATGAGAGCCCATCTGCCGGGATGGAGAATAGAGTAAAGAGCAGGGTAAAGTAAAAAGGAGAGTATTAACTCAACTTTTGCGGTTTTTAGCACTAATCTCAAAGTGGGTGCTGGGTGAAGTGCTGCCCGCCCCGCCTAAACGTGGTGTGCCGAGCTGCACGAGTCGTAAGCTCCTCGCCAGTCCGTTCCTTCCGACGCTTTCCCTTATCACGGCTGGTCTATGGCGAACGAATAAGCGAGCGTCGGTGAGGCACACCGGCGGGCGGGCAGCACACGAACAACGCCGCCTGTGCCGGGAGCTCGGCGGAAAACTGGACGGGTAATCACTGCAACGGTACTGTCTACTTCGAGGGTTTTCCGTTCCCAACGGTGGGGTGCAAGCAGTCGTGCAGCCGAGCTCCCCTCTTGGCACAGTCGGCGGCGTTGTTCGTCCCAGCACTCACCGGGTGGGCTATGCTAAAAACCGCAAAAGTATAGGTATTAAGATAATTTCCCGCGTAGAATTATTTCAAGACATCCTCAATTGGCTTCTTCCCTTTCATCTGCTTAGCCACTTCCTTGGCCTGTGCCGCCAGATCAACGCCCATCTCTTTCAATTCCTTGACATGCATCTGCATCAATTGCTCGACAATCTGCAGGATGCGCATCAACTCTTCCCGCTCCTTGCTCAGGACGGCTAACGAGCCCTTGTGGTAGCCCACTTTCTCCGCTTTATCGCCCTTACCGGCCGGCTCGGCTTTGCTTTTTTCATCTTCTTTCTTGGCCATAAAGCTGGAAATAGGCGAAATGTTTATTAAGGTTTTGGTCGCTTCAGGGATGTATGAGCTTTTTGGGCAAAGTGAAGTTCTGGAAAAAAGAGGACGAGTTTGACTTTGACAAACTTGCCGAGAAAGAGCTGGGACAGCCGGAATTCCCTATTAAGGATGAATTTGGGTTAGAACAGAAGCCGCCTGGATTGGAAGAAAAATCATTATTTCCGGAAGAACCGGCCCTGGATTTTGCCAAGCCGGCGGCGCCGTCTCCCTACCGCTCAGCAGGCAGCAGCCGCGGTTCCGACTTAGAGTTGATCAACAGCAAGCTGGATACCATTAAAGCAATGCTAACATCGTTAGATCAGCGCCTGACCAATCTGGAAAAAGCAGCAGGAGTGCAGCAGAAAGAGCGCTTATGGTAACGCTTCACTTTAAAGGGCTCAACAAATACTTTCTGATCAGTTCTACGGTTGTCCTGGTGCTGGATCAGTTGTTGAAATTGATTGTACACTCCTTCCAGCCGCAACTTTCCTTTGGCTTCCTGACGATTCATTTTGTCCAAAACACCGGCGCCGGGTTTGG
>JAHFSD010000049.1:0-2035 GCA_023265925.1 archaeon | reverse complement strand
ATACACCCTGGCTGGCGATCATTTCCTTGATCGTGGCGCTGGCGGTAATTTATTATTACCCAAAACTTCCGCAACAGCAAGGGCCGCAGCTGCTGTGGGGACTGTTTTTAGGCGGCGTGCTGGGAAATTTCCTTGACCGCATCTTTCGTGGTTATGTGACAGATTTCCTTGACCTGAAATTCTGGCCGGCGTTCAATCTGGCCGATGCGGCTATCACCCTTGCTGTTATCGGGTTGATAATGTATGAGTGGAAGAAATGAATTACTTTAAGAGTTCTAATCATTTTCTATAGATTTATCAATAATCTTTTTCCTCTGTAAGCTAACAATGATTTCAATACTTCCGGCCAGAGGAAGATTATTAATCTTTCGTTCTTAAAAATCAAACTCCGCTACAATCGGGTAATGGTCGGAGCATTTTTCGGCAGCTGGACTGCGCAGCACATAGGCCTTCTTAACTCTCTCTGCCAATCGCCGCGTTGCAAAAATGTAATCTAACCGTAACGGCTGGAAATGCTGTCTTTTTTCATGTTCGGGCGTGCCCTCGCCGGTGGGAACAGTAGGAAAAGCAGCATTGGCTTTCTGCAGCACGTCCACCAGCCCCTGCTCTTCGAGATAGGGAATTACTTTCATGCTCACGGGAATCCCAAACTTGGCATGTCCCTGACGCTGCATTCCTTTCTCTAATTCCTGTAAGTCATAGCCATCATGGGGTGAGAGGGTATTCAAATCGCCCACGAGGAAAAAATCTTGCTGAGGTGGCAGGTACTGAATTATTTTTTGTATCTCCTTAAACCGGACTTCTTCACCTTCTTTTGCTGCCAAGTGGGTTACATACACGGAAAACAACTCAGTTTCCCAGATCAGCAGTGGCGTCTTTAAATCCTGGATGATGGTACGGATTGACCGCGGTGTAAACTGCTTCTTCCAGGCAATTCCGTTCCCATAGTGACGTCCTTCTTTCGTCGTTTCCGCAAACAGTGTATGATATCCTTTCTCCTGAAGCAGTTCCAGCTCTTCCGGCTGCACTTCATTCAGGGTGAGAATATCAGGCTTTGTTTGATCAACAATCTGCTCCAACAGCTGTAGTTCAATCGTGTCAAATAAGACGTTGTAGTGCATCAGGCGCATGGTCTATTTTTTAGGGGGACCGGCTTATATATTTATAGTTGTAATGAAGTATACACTCAAGATTAAAGAAACATTTTTGATCCGGCATAATACTGGTTATGGGTACATTTTATATAGTCCCCTTCTCCTCATGGTGTTATGAACATTTACCTCTGCTGCAGCAAGCATTTCTATCACAACATCCAACCGGTCAAAGAGAAATTAGAGCAGCAAGGCCATTCGGTCATTCTTCCCAACAGCCATGATCGTCCTTTCCGGGAAGAGGAGATGAAACAAATCAGTCCGGAAGCCCATCGGGAATGGAAGGCAGCACGACTATGGGAACAGAATGCTAAAGTGCAGGCCAGTGATGCTCTCCTCGTCCTGAACTTCGAGAAAAACGGCCAGGAAAATTACATCGGTGGCGCCACTTTCTTAGAAATCTTCAAGGCATTTGAATTTGGGAAGAAAATTTTTCTCTACAATCCCATCCCCAAGAGTGTTTTCACGGACGAATTAAAAGCGATGAGTCCAGTGGTGGTGAACGGGGATCTGCTGAAAATCAGGTAACTGTTTCTCGAGCCAAAGAAAGAAAGTGAATACTCATTTCAGACAGCTATGCTTCCGGTATCCTTTCTCAAACGCATCATCCTGGTCCTGAAACCAGACCTGGCGGGCTTTCTGGATCTTCTTGGCCCAGTCGCAGGTGGGCGCATGGAACTGGTTGCTCTGGCTGCTGGCCACGAATCGGCCGGGGGAGAAGGTCTTAACCGGCTCTGTTTTCTTCGGTACTGAAGCGGCGGGCTCAAACACCATGCTGTGCGGCTCTTCCTTTGCTTTTGATGGTGGTTGCGGTTTAGGCATCTCGGCAAAAATGCTCAGGAAAAATCCGATCACTGCCAGCAGCAGCATGATGTACAACTTCC
>JAHFSD010000006.1:35201-42061 GCA_023265925.1 archaeon | reverse complement strand
AAGCCATGCTCAAAATAAAAAAGCAAGGGTCGTTTTATGTTGGCAAATTTCCCGATAGAATGTACGTTCAATTTCAAGTACCCGCAAGAATACACCATAAAGAACCAATTATTATGATTCCTGGTGGAGCCCATACCGGGGCCTGTTATGAAAGCACTCCGGATGGAAGAGCAGGGTGGAGGGATTATTTTTTAAGAAAGGGATTTCGGGTTTATATCGCGGACTGGTTGGGTACTGGCCGATCAGGAATTCATCCCCATTTTTGTACGTTAAAAGGAAACGATGTTGTTGATTTGTTTGTTAAACTACTGGAAAAAATCAAACCGGTTTGTCCGGCAATTTTAATAACCCATTCGATGTCGGGAGCGTATGGATGGAAAATTGCCGAAATAGTGCCTCATCTCATATCAAAGATAGTTGCTCTCGCTCCCAGTGCACCGGGAAATATCATGGAAGACTCAAAAGAAAAATTTTCTGATGTGGTGAGAAAGCCCATTATCATTAATGAAGAAGAAGCGAAAAAGATGTGGGCAAATGCCTACCGTTTTCCCCACGATTCTTTTGAAAATTATTTCAATTCATTAGCTGCCTTGTCGCTAAGTCTGGCCAATGAAAGAGTAAATTATAAGAATTCGCAACTTAAGATTGACCCACGAAAACTAAAAAGTGTAAAAATACTAATAATTACGGGAGAAGCAGATCCACGACACCCCCAAGATGTTGATCGGCTAATTGTTGACTTTTTTTGTCGTTATGGTATTAAGGCAAAGCATTATTGGTTGCCGGATTTAGGTATTTGTGGGAATGGACATCTGCTCATGATCGAGAAAAATAATCTTCAAATTGCCGAACTGATCTATGATTGGATGACCAGAAGCTCGTTACCTTCCCGGAACAGCTGGCATTAAACCTTTCTCCACCCTCAGCAGCTCCTCTTCCGGATTCGCTTTCTCGACCAGCTGCACGTTAAATTCCAGCCGGTCAAACAGCTCGTTCCGGCGCACCTTGCCCATCACTTTCAGCTGTTCGCCCAGCAATTCGGTCTTGACGTCTTCAAAGGCGGCAATATTTTCCCGATACTGCAGAAATTCCGTCTCCGGCTTTCCCACCAGATGATTCGTCTGGTTTTTCCAGAAGACGCTGCGGATCGTGCTGGTGCCATCGTCCAGAATAACGTTAAGGACATAAGCCAGATTTGGCCGGCTGGTGCCATGCTCGGCGCAATGCAGTACCCCTTCGACTTCGTTCATGCGTTTGCCGCAGTTGCTGCAGGAATTAAAAAAGCGGGGATCAAACACCTGGATGATTGTGCCGATGATTTCGGCCCCTTCCTGCCCGTCCTGTAAGGCCGCAATGGTGGTGCGTTCATACGCTACGCCACTTTTCCGGACGGAAACAATTTCAATCCCTTCCGGGTTGAGCGACAGCTCTGTTCTATCGCCGATATGAATTTCCCGATTGGCATTATTTTCTTTCACATAGGCATCGCGGATGAGAATGATATCTTCTTCCTTGAACCGTTGCCACTCGTCTACCTGGTTGTTCCAGAAGACGACCCGGATCGTGCCGGTTTCATCGCCCAGCAGCAGGGAAGCGACTTTTCCGGTATTTTCCCCTTTCTGGAATTCCCGCACTTCAAACTTGCGGATAATCTTGCCTGCCGTGGAAATGTCCCGCATACCGGCATAGATTTCCTTGACTTTAAGGCGGTCCTGGGTAGAATTATACACCTGAATTCCCAATTCATTGGCAATGATATGCGCTGCTCCTTCCTCGCTGATCAGGCCGGACAGCTCGTTGATTTTGTCTTTGAGCTTCTGCTCCAGCTCCCGGGGCGTGATTTTGTTGCTGCCGAGAATTTTTTGTTTCAGGTCTGGCAATGGAATTTTGTACATGTAGTACACCCCTTTACTTTGGTTGGGAAGAAGGAGGTTATATAAAAATTTAGCTAGTAGGGGATATAGGTGGGGGCAGGAGTTCAAAATGATCGATAGCCGATTCCTGCTCACCTTTCACCGCCGTAACCGTGCCATAGGCTTCCCCGGGCTTGATGCGGTCATCCTTAAAGAGATAAACCACCATTACTTTTTCTTCCGCACACAGGTACGCCACTCCCACTTTTTTTTCTGTCGGACAGTTTACCGCGGCAGGATTTTCCAGGGAAACTTTCTCCCGGAAATAACCCAATGTCGTTAAGCTAAGGCCAGTTTCAAACACCTCATCCACAGCACCTTTCCTGTTCTTAGCCCCAGGCCAATTGGTATAATACAACACATACCTTTCGGCAGCAGGATCCTGCTCCCAGCGGAATTCATAACCCTGCTCCACCGGCTTCACGGCAAAGGATTCCACCACAAATGGCTTAGTGGGAACGAAATCCAGCCCGAGCTGGTAACGAACCGGCGGGAAACTGCTGGCCCGGCAGAAAGGCAGGGTTCTTTTTGACCCCTCACGAGGCTGATCGTCACATAATCCGGCCATCCAGCGTTCTGGTTTCTTTTCGGCAATACAGTTCTTCAGGTCTTTCCTGCTGCGGCAGCCAGCAACTAAAGCACCCGCCTCTTTTTCCACTTCCTGATATTCATCAAAAGTATAGCCAAGGCTGATGGAAAAGGCAGTATTATAGGTATAGGTGCCGACGCGGCTGGAAATAGTCTTGGGCACGCCTTGGCCAAAAAAGAGCGATCCCTGGATGCCCACTTCCTCAATATCCTGCAGCTCAATCGGCGCTTTTCCCACTCGCTTCTTTTCCAGAAACAATTCTTTGATGCCTTTTTCCGGATCGGGAACACACCATCTCTCCTGAAAATTCCATAAAGGGATGCCATCAACCACACCACAGTCCGGGCCAGTTTTAAAACCACCGTTGATGGCTAATTCCTGTGCTAGTTCCCGCCCTAATTCCCGCGCCTGAACATTCAGCTTTATTGCTTCCTTTTCCGCCGGCAGATAATTCTCTTTCAAAAAAGTCAGCTGCCAGGTTCCTTTGGCTTCCATCCCGACGTTTACCTTGGCCGTCAGGATAAAAAACAGGGCGATTGCCCCCACGATACCGAAGATGATCCAGTGGAACATTGCTGCTTTCTTGTTCATTTTGTTCATTGCAACTGCCCCCGCGCCCGCTGCGTTTCGCACCCGGTTTTCTTCCAGCGGCAGCGCCCGTCACTGCCCGCCTGAAGAACGTCCTGCTGGCAATCCAGCCTGGTTTCGTAATCTTCACAGCGGGCAATCGTTTTGCCGGCAATAACGCTGCTTTTGGCTAATTCCTGTTCGACGTGCTCAGCGACGCGCTCTGGCGGAAATTCTTTTCCCTGCTGCACGGCAACACGGAGCTGGGTAACAGCAGACGCTTCCGCAACAAAGCGAGCCAGCTGCTGTTGGGAAACGTCAACACTTCCCCGGGCGCTTTGCTCCAGTACGCCGTTGAGAAAGAAAAAAACAAAAAAGCCAACTATCACTGTAAATAACAGGTCAAACAAATCGTCCATCATACCTTTTTTGTTTCCTTTATAATTAAACGGCTTCATATTTTCTCCTGCACATAGATGATCAGTTGATCACTCTTCCATCTCTCTTTCTCCGGTTTCTTTTTATCCCAGACGCGAACTGCTTTGCGCAGCGTAAAATCGTCCTGATGGAAATAGTTGTTCGTCATCACTTCTTTCCCCGCTTCCTTGAGCTGCAGCCGGAAATTAAATGTTTTAAAACCCTTTTCCTGTTCGGTGCGGTAGCATTTATCGATCGCTTCTTTAGTGAATTTGGTTAGATCGACTGTGTCCGTCAGCACTGCACCGGTATTTTCATCGCTCACAGCAAAACAGTCCGGAATACTGGCAAAGCGCAGGCTGATCAATTCGGCCCGCAGTTCTGGCGGAATTTTGGTTAATTTGTTCCGGTAGCCGGCAATGGTAAATACAAAAGCCAGGATGACTATCACGATGATAAACCCGGCAATCAGCCAGTAGATGTTCTTTCTTGCCACATCAAAGATGTCATCAGTCATGGTGGTGGTTATGGTAATGGTTATGATAATGGTTATTGGTAGTGGTTATGGTAATGGTGGTAATAGTGATGCAGGACAGTTCCGCAGCAGGATTTTTTTCCCTTTCTTTTCCAGGCAGAGCTCTTTCTCTCCACTCAGCACGCCTTCCGCAGCATACCCTTCCGGCAACGAGAACTTCCGGACAATCCAGAGCTGCTCGGCATCGCCTTTGGTATAGGCCGCAAGGCTGCCCTCGCGCAGGATGAATGAAAAAGTAGAGACATCAACGGGATATTTTACCAGCGCATTTCCCGGGACTCCCACCAGGGTATCAATCATCATGCGGATATCTTCGGCAGTATTGATTTTCTTGACCGTTTCAGACTTTCCATAAGCCTGGGCGATGCTGACCGAGGTAAAGACCACCAGAATGACGGCCAGAAGCTCAAAGATCATCAGTAAAATACTGGCAGCTTTAGTGTTCATAGCTTTAGTGTTCATTTTTTGGCCGTAAGAATGATTTGGTTATTTTCTTTTTTCATCTCGATGAGGACTCGTCGTGGCTCCTCTTTAGTCAGGCGGGAAAGGCCCCAGTTTTCATTTAAGGGAAAGTCTTCCAGCATAGTGCAACGAAGCTGTTCACAGGTATAAGAGATAAATTTCGTATCGGGCTGGGTAGCAGCTTCTCCCTCGCGGGCCTTCCGGCAGAGACAGATACAGGGAAGAGCAGTACATTGAGCCGGGTAAGAAAAGTAGGTTGAAACCACGGTGGTTTTCTCACCAGAGGAGCGGAAGGTGCCCCCACCGGTTTTCCGGCTTTCGGCCTGAATTTCCGCCGTGGTGGGGTATCTAAAAGCAGCAATAAACGTTTCTGCATCCATAATCAGCAGGAAGTTCTCTTGGTTTTTATCACTTTTAGAAAAATCAATCATGCTCTTAACAAAATCATTAAAGCTGTTATCGGCCTGCTCGCTGACGCGGAAAACTTTGGAGACCAAGATACAGGCCGGAATGAAAATAATTAAGGCTAACAATACCGTAACTACAAAGGGCAGCGTGATTCCTTTTCGGTTCAGCATGGGGGGCTACACTCCGCTTTCTTCCTGGCTTTCATTGTTTTTAACTGTTCTTCTGCTACGGCGGGGCAGCCGTCATTTTCACCCTGATCACAGACACACTTATCAAAAAGGTCAGAAACTTTATCCTTATCGCAATCATCCAGTTCGCCGATCTTTCCCCCGATAAAATCAAAGCCTTTCCCTCCCGCTCCGCGGAACCAGAGCAGGACGAGAATCACGACGATCAGCCCAATCACCGCCGTTAAAATTATCCACCACACTTGTTCCATGGCTTTTTTGTTGGACATCATTCACCTCCCAAGTCTCCTTCAAAGCATTTCTGCTGCGCGGTGGTAAGATCATCAAAAGTAATCATGCTCACCTCGCGTTGAGCTGGATCATAGAGCGAGTTGATTACGTCACCAGTGCCAGAATACATTATGGTCCCTCCTACAGCTACCCCTGCACCAGCGGCCAGCAGGCAGACAACAGAAGCAGCACAGGCGGTAAATCCCAACGCGGCAGCAGCTATGGGTACTGGTGTTGCTCCCGCTACAAGCTTTCCCACTCCACCTAGAGCAGTTCCTTCCTGCGGCGCATTCTTGGCCAGAAAGGAGATGCCATACGCCTGCCGGGGTTTGATGTCTTCCAGCACTTGTACTGCTCCCGGGCCGCCAGAAGACTGAAAGTATTCCAGGTAAGTCCTACCCTTGACCTTAGGGTAGGGTGTATCAACGAGATATTTCACCAATTCCCCAGCAGTAATTGGCTCAAAATCTTCTTCTTCAATCAGTTGAGTGTAGCACACAAAACATTTATTTTCTGATTTATCGGTATTAAATATTGCTGGAAGGAGACGAACATCACTGTCATGTAAGATCTCTTCATACCTCCCTTCCCCAAACATCCACCAACATCTCGCCATCTTGTCCGCGATGGTTTTCATAACCTCTTCTTTATTTCCTTTCACTTTCTTATCAATGGTTTTGCATAAAGCCGGTACGGCTTTGATTTGTGCTTCCACTAATTTAAAATCACCATCAGATTTGGGATTGATTCGCAATGCTGTCGATGCCCTTAACGCCACACTATCATGACACAACACTTCCGCTTCTTTGTCTTCTGACTTTGCTAACAGCTGAGTTACTGTTCCGGCAATCAGCATGAAAGAGACTATGACCAGGATGGTGACGATCAATTGTCCTGCTGCTTCCATCGCTTTTTTGTTCATGGCGTCCTACCTTTATTCATAGTATCCTATCCCACTGATTTTGGTGTACAACTCCCAGCGGAAATGGCCGTTACTTTTTTTGAAACGAAACATACATAATTACTGCCGGGAGTATAAAGGAATCCGGCGCCCGGTAATTTTTCTTCCACGCTTTCTCCTCCTGCCGGATAGCTGATCCAATTCTCGCCACCAAAAAAAGTCCCGGCCTTAAAGGCGATGCTGATTTTTGGTACAGCAATATACTGAACTACCCCCGGTGAAGTTTCCAGATCAACGATACAGGGCGTAAATTCCGAAAGTCTGGTGGAAAATTCTCTACCGAGATCGGTGACTACTTGTCCTTTCCCCGTTGAGACTGATACTCTTCCTGGAGAAAACTCTACTATTGTATCCCCCAAAGGAGGCAAGCCTCTTCCTCCTCCCGCTTCTTCCGCCGGGTACAGGCCCAGGCAAGGTTCAGGGGCGCGAAGCATACTTTCCATAGAGGTGATTAACAATCGTAAGGCTTTTTCCTGTTTAGGTGGAATAGTCGGTTTTTCCGCCGATAATTTCTCGGCACCAAGAGAGACATCCGGCAGATAAGACTTGG
>JAHFSD010000006.1:0-35101 GCA_023265925.1 archaeon | reverse complement strand
AGCATACTTTCCATAGAGGTGATTAACAATCGTAAGGCTTTTTCCTGTTTAGGTGGAATAGTCGGTTTTTCCGCCGATAATTTCTCGGCACCAAGAGAGACATCCGGCAGATAAGACTTGGTCTTGTTAAAAACATCTTTGACCTTGCCGAACGCCCCGCTGCCACCATAAAAATAAACTACCAGCAATATCAATACTACAATGGGAATGACATAGGCAACGAGCTTATTGACCGCTTCCATGTTAGAATAACTCCCCCCATTTATCCAACAAGATATTGATCTCGCTACCCAACGCGCCATACCAGATCAGCAGGAATAAGAATAAGATAATGGCCAGAATGAGTAACACCAACTGCCACATTTCCATGCCTTTTTTCCCAGCTGGAAAAATGGCCCAAAAAATAGACAGTATTTTTTGCACGCCTTTTTTCCCTGAAAAGATAGTCATGGCTTCAGCCCTCCCAACTTCTTCCAGACAAAATACAGCAGCACCATCCCCAACAGAATGGCTAACAGAATCGTCACTAACGTTTCCGGACTAGCCCAGTCAACTCCTTTTTTGTTAAACGCGCATCGGAAACCATGTTTCATGAGGCAAAACAGTATCCTTCCTGACAAATTTCACCTGAGCCACAATCCCCTTGTCCATTGGGACAGGCTTTGGGAGTTCCCACACAACAGCGTTTTCCTCCCGTGCAGTCAAAGGCCGAGGAGTACAAGGTATTCTTCGGGCACAGGGACGTGCTGACACAGGCTCCTCCTTTTCCTTCACATTCGGCAATGCCACCGCTTAACTTTCCGGCCCTTCCCGTGAAGATGAGCATGATCACCACTAATACCACTAAAGCAATCACTGCTCCAATGATAATCCACCAGATATTAGCATCCCCTTTTTTCATATCCTTCCTCAATTCATCGTTCGTTTAACTCTATTAAGTCCATTGACTCTATTAAATCAATTAACTTCATTAACTCCATTTACAGCCGGCAGCTTCGCAGCCGCTTTTATCGCTGCTGAATTTGCAGCGGTTGATTTCGGCCATCAACGTATCCTCGACTGCCTGCCGGGCGGCAGTACTGTCCGCTTTGGCAAACTCTGCTTTAAAGGCAATTTCCTGTGTCAGGGTTGGATGACAATCACCGTACTGCACTTTCAGGCTGGTCAATCGTTCGTTGACATCGCCTACGCCGCGCTGGAAGATCGCGATCCGGCCCGTGAAGATGGCGACTAAGACTACCAGGACCACTAAGGCGATTACTGCTACTATAATTACATTGATAGAAATACCCTGCCCTTTTTTATCCATGATGACTCACCTCGTTTGATTATACGTAATTGATTATATGATTATAATTATATGATTATAAAGAAAGCAAACAAAAGAACCTATATAAACCTTACTGATAATCTTTATATATCCGCCACTCTCCGCCACCTCACGAGGCTGGTAATGAAGACTAAACTAAAGGAAATCTACGAACAGAAGTATAAGCTCCTTCTCATTTTTCCCTTGGCCTTGGTCGTTCTCGCCCTGCTGCTGATTGGCATCCAATATGCCGCCACCGGCGACTTTGTGCATAAAGGCATCAGCCTGAAAGGCGGTTCGACCATCACGTTAACCTTTGTTCCCACCATTCCCCCAGCCGAACTGGAAACGTTCCTGCAGGGGAAATTCCCCCAGGCGGACTTTGATATCCGGACATTAAGCGCTGCCGGGCAAACAATTGGGATAGCGATTGATTCCGGCGCACAGCAGAATGAAGAAATTACTGCTCTCCTCAGCATCATTCGTGAAAAAGTGCCTTTGCAGGAAGGGCAGTACAGCATCGAAATCGTCGGTTCATCATTGGGAGAAAGTTTCTTCCGCCAGACGTTTAAGGCGTTAATCATTGCTTTCATCCTGATGGGGATGGTGGTATTCATCTATTTCCGCACGCTGATTCCCAGCGCCGCGGTGATTGCGGCTGCTTTTTCTGATATTGTGGTCACGTTAGCTATCTTCAATCTCACCGGGGAAAAACTGAGCACATCAGGCGTAGCGGCCTTCCTGATGCTGATCGGCTATTCGGTCGATACCGACATACTGCTGACCTCAAGAGTGCTGAAGCGGCAGGAAGGAACGGTAATGGAGAGAATTTATGGCGCCATTAAGACGGGCATGACGATGACCTGGACAACTCTCGCTGCAGTTATCGTGACGTTGTTCCTGGTGGAAAGCGAAGTCATCAAACAGATCATGCTGATCCTGCTGATTGGATTGCTGGTGGACATGGTCATGACCTGGATCCAGAATGTAGGGATGTTACGCTTATACCTAGAGAGGAAAAAGAAATGAGCAGACTCAAACAATTATTCACTAACTGGAAAGTTCTTCTCCTGGTCATCTTCCTCGTTTTTGCGGTCGTGGCCATCCAGCCACAGATTTTTGGCACGGAAGGAGTGACGATTAGAAATGTCCTAACCAATTCTTCCGCTGTGAATGCCGGCATTCCAAATCCCTCACCAAAATTAACGCCGCTGCACAAGGAACGTATTCTCTCGCTCAATGGAGAGAAAATTAATTCCGTGGAAGAATACTATCAACTTCAATCTAGCCTTGAGGGAAATCGTACGGTCCGCATCGAAACGAACAAAAAAATATATAGCCTGCTTACCACCGCAAATCAACAGACCACGGCTGGATCGGAAAAAGTTGATTTGGGCCTGAACGTGTATGAAGCGCCCAGCTCTAATCTCCGCAAAGGATTGGATCTGGAAGGCGGAACTCGGGTGCTCTTGCAGCCCGCAGAACCAATTTCTAAAGATGATTTGGATATTACCATTGCCAATCTCCAGGAGCGGCTGAACGTCTATGGATTAAGTGATGTGGTTATCCGCGCCGCAGCTGATCTTGGCGGGCAGGATTTTATTTTGATTGAAATTGCCGGCGTCACTGAAGAAGAAGTGAAAGATTTATTGGCCCGCCAGGGAAAATTTGAAGCCAGGATCGGTAACGAAACGGTCTTTTTTGGCGGAAAGAAAGATATTACCTATGTCTGCAGGAGTGCCGACTGTGCCGGCATTGATCCCCGTTCCGGCTGCGGCCAGGTTTCTGGAGGTTATGCCTGCGGCTTTTTCTTTACGATCACAGTAAGCCCGGAAGCGGCGGAACGGCAAGCGGCCTTAACTAAGAATCTGCAGGTGCTGCGGGAAGGAAATAATGCTTACTTAAGCGAGGACCTTGCCATGGTTCTTGACGACAAAGAAGTTGATCGGCTGCGGATTGGCGCGGAACTGAAAGGACGGGCAACCACCAACATCCAGATTTCCGGCTCGGGAACAGGAACGACGCAGGCCGAAGCCGTCACCACCGCCCTGCAGAACATGAAACGGCTGCAGACAATCATCATTACCGGGAGCCTCCCCACCAAACTAAACATCGTCAAGCTGGATACCATCTCGCCCTCCCTGGGACAGGAATTTTTGCAGAATGTAGTGCTGGTGGGAGCAATTGCTTTATTAGCGGTGATTGTGGTCGTGTTGATTCGCTATCAAAAAATCAGGATTGTCGTGCCGATGATCTTAACGTTGATTTCTGAGATCATTTTAGTCCTGGGCTTTGCTGCTTTGGTCGGCTGGAACCTGGATTTGGCGGCGATTGCCGGCATTATCATCATGGTCGGGACGGGAGTCGATCATCTGGTCATTATCACCGATGAAACTCTGAAAAGAGAAACTGTCGGCGACTGGAAGCGCCGTATCAAGAATGCCATGGCCATTGTGATTGGTGCCTACCTCACCACATCTTCAGGGATGATCCCATTATGGTTTGCCGGAGCAGGCTTGTTAAAAGGGTTTGCTTTTACGACGATTGCCGGGTTAACCTTTGGCGTGCTGATTGCCCGGCCGGCCTATGCGGCCATCGTTGAAATCCTGCTTAAAGAGTAAATTTGCTCAAGGAGTAGAATCATGGAAGAACTTCAACCCTCTCAACCAGCTCCACCGATTCGTCCACCTCATCAGCGACTGATACAAACAAATATACAAACTCATCCACTCCACCATCAGACCCAGCTGAAAGCAGTCCTGCTGATGGCCTTCTGCACGCTGTTCACCTCCGGCGGGCAGCTGTTATGGAAATGGGGCATGAAGACAATTGATTTCAGTGAGTTCATAACCTTCCTTAATGCTCCTTTTCTGCTGGGCTTTGTGTCCTATGGGATCGGGGCAGCCCTAATGATTCTCGCCTTACGGAAAGGCGAACTGAGCATCGTCTATCCTGTAGCGGCAACGAGCTACATCTGGGTCAGCCTGATTTCCCCCCGCCTGTTTCCAACGGACGTGATGAACGCCTGGAAATGGGCTGGCGTCGCCGTCATTCTTCTCGCTGTCACCATCCTGGGGTATGGGAGTTCCAGGCCTGGGCCTGTTCCAGCCGAAAGTTCGGTGGAGGCAAGCAATGGTTAATCCCATTACTATCCCCATAATATTCTTTGGAGCGGTGATCGGCTCACTGGGTAACCTGGTCGTGAAGATGGGCGCTAATAAATACTCTTTTTTCCGCCTATGCCGCAGCTCGTATCTCTGGGGTGGACTGGTATTGTATGCCCTGTCCGTGCTGCTCTATGTTTTTGTCCTGAGATTTGAGGAATTAAGCGTGGTCTATCCGTTAGTGTCCATGAGCTACATCTGGACAACCGTGTTTTCCATCAAGTACCTGGGCGAGAAGATGAACAAGTGGAAATGGATCGGTTTACTGGGAATTATTCTGGGGATTGTACTGATTGGCGTGGGAAGCTGAGAGTTGACGTTGATAAGCATTTTAAATATTTAAACCGTCACCTTCATAAAATCTTCCGCCACCAGGCTGTTGGGAAAATACGTCCGGGCTTCCTCGGCCGTCTCCAGCGGGCTTTTATAACGCTGGCTGAGGTGAGTGACAATCAGCTTCTTAGCATTGTTTTCCGAGGCGATCAGCGCAGCCTGCTTCACCGTCAGATGCATGTATTTCTCCGTCTTTTCCTTCAATTCATCGAGATGGGTCCCTTCGGAAATCAGCAGGTCAGCATCTTTCGCTAAAGCATTCGCTCCCTCACAGGACATGGTGTCGGCAATGTAACTCACTTTCTTTCCTTTCTGGATATACGTCACATCTTTCGCTTTAATTTTCTTCCCTTTCCATTCAACATCTTTGCCCTGCTGAATCTGCCCTAAAATTGGCCCTGCTAAACCGAACTTCCGGGCTTGGGCAATATCAATCTTGAGTTTATCTTTCTCGATGAAAGCATAGCCATAACAGGGCGAGGAGTGTTTCAGCGCCTGCGCCTCCACGATGAAATCAGGGTGGTCAATGATCTTTCCCGTCTTGACTTCGTGAATTTCAAAATCAATCACGTCCTTGCAGACAAAACCATTCAACATATTTTCAATGTACTTTCTGCTTCCGGCCGGGCCATAAATCAACAGCTTGCTGTCCGGCTGATCGGCGCCCATGCTGCTCAATAAGCCGGGAAGGCCAAAGACGTGATCGCCGTGCCAGTGACTGATGAGCAGGCGGGTAATTCTGGCGGGCTTGAGGCCAGCTATTCTCATCTGCCGCTGCGTTCCTTCTCCACAATCCATCAGGATGTTTTCTGATTTGTACGACAGCAGGATCGCCGAATGATTGCGCTGCTTGGTCGGCTGCATGCTGCCCGTGCCTAAAAAGACGATTTCCATTACAGCACCTGCTCCATAACGGGCTCCAACTCCCGCAGGTTGATGATTTTAGGGCTGAAATCCCGCTTGTTTTTCCGGTCCACCAGCACGGCTTTCATTCCGATCTTCTTGGCCGGCATGATGTCGCTCGGCAGGCTGTCGCCGATCATGACGCAATCTTCAATCGCCAACTTACACTCGTCCAGGATGAAATCAAAAAAAGAGCGGTCCGTCTTTAACTTTCCCAGTTCAAACGACAGGAATTTCCGTTCAAAAAAGGTCTCGAGTTTAAATTTTTCCAGCACGCGGGAAACTGAGATATTGTCCGTGTTCGATACTAAGATCAGGCGATATTTCTTTTTCAGTTCTTCCAGCATTTCCCGTGTCTCTTCATAGGGCTGGGCCAGCATCCAGCTTTTGTTCCACATCCCAACGAGTTGCTCCAGCTGCTGATCATCGCAAGTTTTACGGAACTCCTGGCAGACGGCGGCGAAAGCCTCCTTGAGTTCCGGGAACGGTTGGGTCATCATGGCTTTTTCCATGCGCACGACATACTGCGAGAAAGGCAGCCGGATGTCTAGTATTTCCTGTGCCTGCAGCAAGGGGCTGTGGACGCCCTGCTCGACCAGCGTTCCCCAAAAGTCAAAGATAAGAGCTTGCACAGGTAGCTCATTATAGGGGCGGGTATTTATATTTTCCCATTAATTATTTAAACCAGGCCCCATTCTTACCCGTCAAGACCATGACGCCGGAACAAAAATTCGCCTTGCTGAAACGCAACACCCAGGAAATCGTGACCGAGGAAGAGCTGCTCACACTCCTTAAAACCAGGAAAAAGCCGGCAGTCTATCTGGGTACCGCGATTACCGGCCGGCCACATCTCGGCTACTATGTCTGGGTTCTGAAGATGGCCGATTTCTTAAAAGCAGGATTTACGGTCAAGGTGCTGCTTGCCGATTTACATGGCGCCCTGGACAATACGCCCTGGCCGCTGGTAGAGAAGCGGTATAACTATTATGCCCAGATCATTCCGGCCATGTTTTCTTCCCTCGGTGCTGACATCAAAAATGTGCAGCTCATCAAAGGATCTGATTTTCAACTCAAGAAAGAATATTATCTCGATCTTCTCAAGCTTTCCACGTTTACTACCGTCCACGATGCCAGGAAAGCTGCTGCGGAAGTCGTGAAGTTTGGCGACAATCCTAAATTGGGCGGATTGCTCTATCCCTTAATGCAGGCGCTGGATGAAGAATACCTGCAGGTGGACGTGCAGTACGGCGGGATTGACCAGCGCAAGATCCTGATGTTTGCCCGGGAAACCTTGCCAAGGCTGGGCTATCAGCGCCGGATCGAGTTCATGACTCCATTGATTCCCGGCCTGGTGGGCAAGAAAATGTCTGCTTCCGATCCCAAGTCAAAGATTGACCTGCTGGATGATGAAAAAACGGTTGTCGATAAAGTTAAAGGGGCGTACTGTGAAGAGGGGATTGTGGAAGATAATGGCGTGTTAGCTTTCCTGAAATATGTGCTGATGGTGCTCAAGGGAGATAATAAAGAGAAATTTATCATCGAGAGGCCGGCAAAGTATGGAGGAAATCTTACTTTTACGAATTACCAGCAAGTGGAGGATCTCTATGTCCAGAAACAGCTTCATCCCCTGGACTTAAAGATGGCAGTGGCCCGGGAAATCAATGTTCTGCTAGCGCCCGTGCGGAAGAATAAAGAGAAGCTGGAACGGCTGGCGCGGGAGGCCTATGGCTAGCATCGGGGGCGGGCGTCAGTTAGTTTTTGTCTATCTCGGGAAGAGTTCGAGCAGTTAGGAGGAGAAAGGCGGCCACGTTCTGATTAAAGTACGTTGAGAGATTGTTTCCCTAGTTTAGAGAGTAATCAAAAATTCTGGAGAGCGGAGCGAATCGTTTAGCATATGTTAGGCAAAGTTTTCAATTTTGTACGTTCTCCGTTTTAGCTAAACGAAGGCAACCACGTTAAGAAGTCGAGGTATGCTTTTATCGTCGAAAAAGTAGCGCAAAAATTCACTACGCTTCGCTTGCCCCGTTGCACTCTCGCTTCGTTCAAGGCGTATATAGTCAATTGCGCTAATTTAGTGACATTATGGTAAACTGCGTAGCTTATATCACACAAACGCTGCCAATCCCACCTGTTTCTCCTTTTCCTTGCCAAATAAGGTATCAACATTGAACTTGGCGATGGCCAACACTTGTTTCAGATACGGCGAAAAATCGTAGTTCTCGCATAACATCAACGAAGGGCCCAGATACTTGACGATGGAACCTTCCGTAATGGTAAACAGCAACCTGTTCCCGCAGGCCAGACACTTTCCCACCAGCGGCGGGCGGCGGTACTTCTCGTTGCATTTCACGCACCTGAACTGCTGCATGGAAAACTTCTTTAAGTTGCCTTTAATGTCTTTCAGGAAATGCTTCTGAATCACTAACTTAGCGACGTCATCCATGTCCACCGCCCGCACTTTCCGGGCGATCTCCATCTGCCCCCGCAGCTTCTCTTCCATGGAAGGCTTGGTCTTATAGGCAGAACATTTCACGCCCTTGTTGAAATTGTCGATGGGATGGGTAAAGCCGATGCCTTCGTACTGAAAGGGCGTTCCTAACCGGTCCGCGAGCTGCTCGATTTTTTTCTGCTCCGGCCCATGACGAACATCCCACGGTTTGTTCATTTCCAGCGCCGCTTCATATAATTCCAGAGGGTAGCGCCAGGAAACGTCCAACCCATGCACCTGGTCATCGACTTCTGCCGGATTTAACGTGCAGGTTAACACCAGAGGAGAATCCATGGTTGACCCTCTGCTTTTAGGAAGAAATCGCCGGGAAAAATTGAGCAAGGCGTCCAGCAGCAGCATCACGGCAGCTTCATCGCCATCGGCATCCCTTCTCATCCCGGCATGATAGAGTGGGTGAGCCAGCAATCCTTGCGTCTCGGAGAAACCGATAATCCGGCCGACCATCCCGGCAGAAATATGCGGCGCTAAGCCAATCACCAAATGGCCGACGAGATCTTCTTCTTTCTTCAGGTTGTAGAATGGCGGGAGATGATAAAAACGAATCAGCAAATCATCCACAAACCGGGCTACCCGCATTAACACCTGGCCGGCTGACTCGTCCAAGGAATCAAACCCGGGAAGAATGATGTCCTGTGGCCGTAACTCTAATAACTGATCTTCTTCCACCAATTCCCGGCCGTAAATGTCTTGTTCATACCCTAACTCTTTTAATTTGACAATCGTGGTTTTGACCTCTTTCGGCTTGAAATGGGTTGCCGGAAGCTCAGTGCAATCGTACCTCGTCGTGCCATCCTTATTGACATAAATGCCATGTTTTGCCCGCAGAATCCCTTTAGCCAGATGTTCCACGACATGGTCTTTGTTGGACGTCCCGCGGATGCCTTTGATCAGGTCGGGAGGAAATTTCTCACCCAACCGCTCTTTTGCCTTAGTGAAATAATAGTTGATATCTACATCAGTCGTTTTGTAGGGAGCGGCAGCCCCGTGCCGGCATTGCTGTTTCTCCAGATCGCCGCAGATGCGGCAATGGTACCGCTGTTCCGTCGGAGAAGCGCACTCTTCACAGCGGGGATAAATCATCTCGCGCTGGCACTGCCGACAGTAAAATCGGGGAAAGGTGCTATGGACTTTACCTTTTTCCAACGCGGCCTGCAGACTCCGGAGACGATCACCTTCATTTCCCACGGGAAACATCATCTGCGGCGAGCCGGTCAAATGCCGCATTTTTGCTTTCTCCGGCCGGCCCATCCGGGCACCAACAAATGTTCCTGCCTTGTCGCGAACAGGAACGCGACAGAGCCGGGAAACGACATCTAACCCGGTGCGCAGGGCGACGCCATTGGAAACAGCAACACCATTAGTAGCACTATTAGCAACATCATTAAAAACCGTAATCGTTTCCATGCTGTTCTGGTCGTCAAACCCCAGGCTGAACGCCAGGCTGTTAGCTTCCTGGCGTTCCAGGACAACGCATTCCTTATTCACCACCAGATGCGGCACGCCCATTTGCTCCAAAACTGCCTTCCCCCGAGCCGGCGTCTCCAGGGAAGCCTCCGGGGAAGAATAGTAGGGAAGGATAATTTTACTGATTCCCTGCTCGTCTTTCTTTAATTTTCCTTCCGCCAGCCACTGCCGGAGAAAGTTCAATTCTTCTGCCGATGCTAACTTCCAGTAAAAAGTGTATTCCGGATGAAGTGGGACTTGCCATTCGGTGCTTAACAGCGTGGCTTCCTCCCAGGTGGGAATCGTGGTAAAAGGATCACGTAACAGGTCACGAAAGCGATTCTCAGGGAGAGGATGCGCAGGAAGAGGAACGATAACATGGGCTTGCTCCTGCTGTGATTTTTCCTGCTGTGCCTTTTCGACTTCTGCCACCCACCATTCCGGACAGTACCCGGCGGGCACTAAACTTTGCCCGTTTTCGGAGAAATCACCGTAATTAAACAGGATGTCGCCCAGAAAGAGAATTTCGTCAATCTCAGCAAGATACTGCTTTGCCTGTATCTCCGTCTTGAGATGGATAACGGAACCATCCCGCAGCTTGACAATGGGGCCATCAATAACGTCGCAAATAGTGACACAGGCTGCCTTTCCCGGCCGTTCCACCTTCAGTTGCGTGCCAATGGCAATGTACTTGTCCAGCACCAACAACGTGACTGGATTCAATGCTGCTGCTGAAAAGCCGGACATCCTCGTCCTTCCATAGCGCAGGCGCAACCCGCCCACTGCTAACGGATGAGTCAGAATTGGCCGGCCGGCAACAAGGTCCATGATGAATGTATTGTTTGGCTGGACTCTTTTTTCCCCGGCGTTCTCTTTGGGAGCGTGAGCGGCATGAATCCGTTCCTTCAACCGGATAAATTCAGGAAGCCAGTCCCATTCCAGGCCAAGCTGTTTCCCCCATTTGGAAAGGCGTTTCCAGAGTTTAGGCGCTTTCTGGCAGAGCCCTTCCGCTAACACTAACGGAATGCCGCCGCGAATCAGGTTCGTTTCAATGCGGGGAAGGTCCTTGTAATTAGATACCTCAAACTGTTCCGTGGGATCGCCGTCCACTTCCACGGGCAGATGCGAGACCAGAAAACGCAGCTCTTCTTCCGAAGGGAAATACTGCAGGTTAGTGACCCGCTCATGGTAATCCTGCACTTCCATCACGGCGCGGTTAATTTCAGCATCATCAGGATCATAAGGAGCATAACCCAACTTCAGGCGGACATAATCAGTTAAAATGACGGAAAGGGAAGCGGCAGTTCCTCCTGCTCCCCGGATGGGGCCAGCATACTGCGCGGCAAAATATTCCCGACCATCTTTCCTTTTTTTGATTTTCAGCCCAATGAACCCTTCCAGGGGAGCCGAGACAATGCCTAACGTCAGATAAGCAAACCCGACGCGGATGCCCACTTCTGCCGCTTCCAGCGGGTTGGCAAACGAGCAGTGCTTTCCCTGAGCAATTTCTTCGGCAATGACAAATCCGACGCGCCAATCGAGCCGCCCATACTGCTGCTCTAAGTCCATGATGCGTTGCCGGATGGGTGAATTGACAACGGCAGGCGCGATGACCGAAATCAGGCCCACAACACGCTCGGCCATGTCCTGAGCGAGGGGAATGGGAACGTGATGTTCCGGGTCAAGACCCTGAGCCCGGGCCTGGGCCGCACGATCATAGCAGGATTGCACCTGTTGCCTGATTCGCTGGAAGTAGTTCTGCAGGGTAGGGGAAGCCGCAACCACGGGTGACAGAAAAGCTGGCGATGGAGTAGTAGTCATAGTTACAGTTACTTATCGTTATAGTAAAGTGCACAAATAATGGAACTGATTTATAGGCACTTTACTATCCTAGCAAAACACACTATTTGTTCCATTATTAATGTGTTTTGCTATTAGTTATAATTAGTTATAGCTAGTCATAGTGCACCAAATTTCAGGATTTTCATCTCCCGCGTGCGCAGGTTAACCCAGGGAACGCGCGCCGGTTCAGGGTCATGTCCCAGTTTTTCCTGAAAGGACGTCTTCCCCTGCCAGCAACTGCCGCTGATCATGGTGACACTCTTGTAATTGTTGATGTGAGAATAATGGATATGCCCCGTCACTAAAAAGTCAGGCACCTGGCGAATCAGCAGCGGGTCATCAGCCTGGCCAGGATAATACGGCGTGGATTTAAATGACGGCGCCAAGTGACGGCGTTTCAGTAAAAATTTCATGATTAAGTCAGCGCGGCGGTAGCCGCCATTGGCGCGGATTGACTCGACGTTGGCAACATAGTAATCAAAACAATAGCCATGGTAGAGCAGCACGTCAAAGCCAGGAAAGGTGTTCGTTTTTCCAATGGTGATCCAGGAAGGATTAGGCACCAGAAAGACGTGGGGTAACGTCAACAGTTCCGCGGCATAGTCCGGATAGAGCGCTGGCTGCGGCTCGGCTAAATGCACGACGTCATGGTTGCCCGGACAGATAATGATCTGCTTATCGGGAGGGAAGCGTTTGATCAACCGGGTAAATTCCTGATATTGCCGGTGAATGTCGGTGATCGCTAACTCAGATTCCTGGGCGGGATAAATCCCTACTCCGTCCACCAGATCGCCGGCAATAAAGATATACTTAACTTTTTCAGCAATTTCCCGTTGCTGGTCGTTGCCAATATGGCCGTTGATCCACAACACTAATTTTTCAAACTCATCCTTGAGAAACAGGGCGGAGCCAACATGGATGTCCGAGAGGAAAATGGCATACTCGTCAACATCAGGATTCTTTTTAAGATCCAGTACCGGCAGGTCGGGCCAGATCAGCGCATCCACAAACAGCATCTGGTCAGAATAGGTCCCGACCACGCCGATGACTTCATCATGTACCAAGTCTTTTGCCGCAGCCAACAGTTCTTCTTTTGCCTTGGAGACCAGGGCGCGCAACTGCCCGGTAGGATCTTCCAGGGTTAGCAGGGTATTGCCGGTTTTTGTCGTTTTGATCTCCGCGACCATGGCAATCAAGGCAACGGTTTGCCTTTCTTTCAGTGACGTGAGACGGCTGATTGGCAGCGCTGAAATCAATTCCTGCCGGTGGCGAAGCAACCCGGAAAGGTAGCGGTAACGGGAAAGGAATAAAGAAGTAAAATCCTTCACTTCATATTTCCGGGCTACCGCTTTGGGGGTAATGAAGATAGTGACCTTTTCTGGCAGGGAAAGGGGAAAGGAAAGAGAACGCGACTGTTCCATGATCAGGCTGTTTTCAGGATAGGCCGCTGGTGGGAGGAGTGAGAACGTGACTTCCGGTTCAGCTGTTTTTAATTCCATTTCCAGGGTGGTGATGGTAGCAGTGGATGTAGTGGCAGTAGCAGTAATGCCAGTGGAAGATGCTGCTGAAGCTGTCACCGCTGTTTTTTTCCAGTCCTGCAGATGCCGTTGATAAAGTTCATCGTCATGATACTTCTCGGCCCGGACACGGTCACGGTCAATTTCATACCAATCAACGAAACTGGCCGGTTGGGTAAGAACGACAGCATAATCGGCCGTCAAGACGATCAGGTCAGCTTCGGATTCTATTGTATCCACTAACGACGCGGGGACGTTCTGCCGGACCATCTCCTGGTTAAGGAGAATGCCGCGCTCAAACATCTGCTGAATTATCTGCTGAATTAATTCCGGAGGATTGTTTAATTCCTGGGGGTTGTCCATGTCAGGCTCCATGTTAGGCTTGCAACGATTTTTCCAGTAATTCTTTCAATTTTAAGACGAGATTGCCTTCCAGTGTCACGGCAATGTCCCGGGTGCGGCCATACCGTCCTTTGGAGATTATCCGGGCAGTGATGATGCCCAGCATGTCAAATTCAGCCAGAATGTCGGAGATGCGCCGCTGGGTAAGAACGTTGAGTTTTGACTGCCGGCAAATGGTTTTATACACCTCATAAATCTCACCAGTATACACGTTTCGCTTCTGCGGTGAAATCAGCAGAATGGCATAAAGCACTGCCTGGAATTGCTTAGGCTGGGTGATGGCGGCGTTAATGATACTGTCCGATTCCACTTTTCGCTGTGCTTCATCAAGATGGGCCAGTTCCAGGGTATCAGAACCACAACGCTCAGCCAGTTCTCCAGCAACCCGCAACAGGTCAATGGCTCGCCGGACATCGCCGTGTTCCCGAGCGGCAAAGGCAGCGCATTTTTCAATCACGCCGGACTGTAAGGCCCCAGCCTGAAAGGCGATTACCGCGCGCTGGTGCAGAATATCCTGAATCTGCACCGCGTTGTAAGGAGGAAAGATCAATTCTTCTTCTGACAGGCTGCTTTTGACACGGGGATCAAGATTCTCCGAAAAGACTAAATTGTTGGAAATGCCGACCAGGCTTATTTTTGAATTCTTTAATTCAGCGTTGATGCGGGTAAGATTATAGAGAATCTCATCACCAATTTTTTTGGTTAATTGATCAATTTCATCCAGGACTAAGAGGGCAACATGTTTCTCTTTATCAATCAGCCGATAGAAAACAGAATAAACTTCGTCGGTAGGCAAGCCCGTGGGGGGAACTTCTTCACCATATTCTTTAATAAGTTGAGCAATCAAGCGATATTCAGTATCGGCGACCCGTTTGAGTTTACAGTTGACGTAAATCGCTTTTAGTGGAATGTTGTTTTGCCCTGCCGTGGCCATCAGTGATTTTAAGATATATTTAATGGATAAAGTCTTGCCGGTTCCGGTCTTACCATAAATAAACAAGTTAGAAGGTTTTTCCAGCTTTAAAGCAGGTGCAAGGATGTTGGCTACTTCCCGTAACTGCTCTTCCCGGTAGAGAACTTCAGGGGGAAGATAAGAAGAGGAAAGAATGGATTTATCCTGAAAAAATGAGGTTTTTTGAAGGTAATGCTCAAAAAATGATTCTACTCCCATCTGTGCCACCCTTTTGTTTCTTTTGGAACTTTCTATTTGAAATTGTTTGTTTCTTTTTGGAATATCCGTTTCCTCTGGAAAAGATTTTGATACTTTTATATAAAGATGATGGAATTATAACAGAGATATCCTATCCTCTTTATTATTATCATAACTACAAATACATTATTATTCTATATAGAAACATATATTATATATAAAAATATTAATAAAAATAAATAGAAATATTATCTCATCTCCATACGAAATCAAGGGGTCTCTCTCTAAAAATATAATTTTACATTATTATTTATATTATTATTATTAATGTTATTATTTATTAATTTTAGATTGTTTACTATATGGTAAAAATATGGTGTTTTATATTCACACTCGAAATGTTTAAATAGCTCACGGCCTCTCCTTCACGAATGGTTTTAGAATCACTGTTTAACCCATTCAAGCTTAAGAAGAAGCCCTGGGAGATGTTCTTTGGGGGGATGATTTATTCTTTTGTGGGATTAATGCTGGCTTATTTTGTGTTTAAAGAAGTTGCCGCCATTTTAACCGTCTTCCTGATCGTCCTAGCTGCTTTACCAATGTTCTTCACCACGATCCAGAACGAAGAGAAACTGGATTTGAAATACACGCACGAATCAAAGCTGCTGCGTGAGCATACCAAAGTATTGGCGTACCTGATGTTCCTGTTCTTGGGTATTACGACTGCACTGGTGATTACCTATATCTTCTTTCCCCAGAACGTTGTCCATTCCGTGTTTAACCTACAGGAGAAAGCAATCATCAATGTCAATGAAAACATCCGCGGTTACCTGACCGGAGGGATAACCCGTTTCGACATCTTCTTACGCATCCTTTCCAACAACCTGAAAGTCCTGTTTTTCTGCCTGATTTTTTCATTTCTGTATGGCACCGGCGCAATCTTTATCCTGACCTGGAACGCTTCCGTCATTGCCACGGCCATCGGCAACCTGGTGAAGCAGGAAATTGCCCAGACAGCCTCGGCGGTGGGAGCCGCGTCGTTATCCACATACTTTAGTGCCACGACGTTCAGCTTCTTCCGTTACATGACCCATGGCGTGTTTGAAGTGGCCGCCTACTTTGTGATGGGACTGGCCGGCGGCATAATTTCCATTGCCATCGTCAGGCATAATCTGCAGAAAGAGCAAATTCTTATTGACACGCTGGATCTGATCTTCATCAGCCTGGGATTGTTATTAGTGGCAGCCTTGACCGAAGTGTATGTCACGCCATTCTTTTTTAGTGGGTAACGAAACTGCCCTCCCACTTCCTACAACACTTTCACCCTTCCCGGCAGGTTCTGGAAGATAACCCCTTCCCGCAGCAGCTTTTCTACTGCCTCTTCAGCTTCCGGAGACAGGATTAACTCCTCAATCAGAACGCCCTGCCCCTGATCCCTCTCCCGGATCTGCTGCACTAACACCCCTCCCGGCAGCTCTTTCCCGGTCACCTCTTCCCCAGCCACTTCTTCCACCACCATTTCCTGCTGGCCGCGCAATTCTCCCACTCGTATTAATTCTTTCACCCGTACTTTTAGCCAGAGGGGATGAACTTTCTTAACTAACTCTGGAGAAACATATTTCTCCCGGTTGAACACCCGCACCTTGCCAATAACCAGAACAACATCACCGGGCTGGAGAGCGGCCATGACCGTTGATGGTTCAAAAGAGCGCAGCAGAGCCTGTCCCGTGCCGTCATCCAGCAACAGGTTGCTCATCGTGCCCACTTCCTCCTTGGCAATCACCGTGGCAATGACATTACAACGATACATTTTCTGCTGCTCTTCCATCAGCACGTACGCAGGCTCATTCTCTTCCAGGACATAACTGCCACGCTGAATCTGCGCCAGCGTCACTTTCATTGCCGGTGCCATGATTTACAATTTCTTTTTATAGTTTCTTTGTACGTGGAAAGCTGGCGGGCCGCGAGCCTCGTGCTTTTCTGGCTTCATCAATCGTCCAAATCCAGTATTTCTTCCCGCTGAAAAGCACCTTGATAATTCTCATGAACGAAGGCAGTTCTCGGCTCGCACATTGGCCAAGCCAGCTTTCCACATACGTTTCTACACTTACAATTTCTGCACAAAGCCCCGCCGGGGCTCAAAGATGTCGCCCGAACGGCGAAGCTTCTCCAACACGTCTTCCGCATCGGCTTTATGGATATTCTTCTGCGCTGCCGCTTCCACGATCTGCTCGACGGGAATTATTTTCGTGCCCATCTGCTCTTCCAGCGAGGTAATGATCTCTTTGATCATGCTGATTGTGCCGCGTTGTGTTGCCGTGATGCCACTGGTCAACTTGTCAATGTCAATCTTTCCCGTCTTGATGTCCTTGGCGATCTGGTTCAGGCAATAATCGATCATCTCAATAGCTTTTTGGGCATCTTGTTTGGTAACGGTCTTAGACAAGCGGACTTTTGCCGCCGCTTCTGACAAGCGCACCAGGGCTTCCAGCTGCCGGGCAGTAATGGGAACAGTGGAAACGCCTCCCTCCGTGATGCCGGAACTGCGCATGCTTACATAATACTGTTTCAATTCTTCAATGGCCTCATCAGTCATCAGCGGATTGATCTTTTGCCGGATGTAGGTAAAATATTTCTTAAACAAATCTGTGGGAATTTCTGAGGAGGCAGCCAAGGGATTCTGATGCAGGTTCAGGATGAAGGCGGCCATCTCTTCATCCCGTTCCCGGCTGGGCCGGTCCATGATCGGAAAAATCAGGTCAAAGCGGTTAATCAGCGTGGGCGGCAGGTCAATCTGCCGGTAAATATCGTCATAGGGATCAAACCGCCCCATTTTAGGGTTGGCAGCGGCAATAACGGTCGTTTCACAACGCAGCGTGGCCTGGATGTTCGCTTTACTGATGCTGACCTGCTGCTGCTCCATCGCTTCGTGTAAAGCAGAACGGTCATCCTTTCCCATCTTGTCCATTTCATCAATGATGCCAAAGCCATGGTTGGCTAATACTAAAGTGCCTGCTTCCAGGCTCCAGCCGCCGAGGAATTCATCCTTGACGACACTGGCAGTATTATGAACCACGATACCATTGACAATGAAATTGTGGGATCCTTCTACGGTTAAGTCATAAACGTAAGGATATGCTGGTTGTAGGGCAACAATATCTTTAATTTTGTCCCAGAACAAGGAAGAGTGCGCCAGGCGGGAAAGAGATGGTAATTCTTTGTCTCCTCCGTCTCCTTCAGGAGCCAGGCATTTAATCCGCTCGGTTAGTTGTTGTGTGTAACGCGTACTGAAGTTACGGGGAAAATTATGATAGGAATGCTTATACCCCAACAGCTGGCGAGACGAAATTTTTAACCGTTGGGAGATTCTAAATATTTTCTTCTGAATGGTGGGAATCACATCAATGTTGGTATCGTATTTCGTTATTTTGCTTAGAACACTCTGCAGTTTCTCCATTTTCACCGTCTGGCTAAACCCGATTTCCCGCTGGAACTTCTCCAAATAATATCTCCCTTTGATTTCAATCTGAAACTTGTCATGTTTCGGCGTGATGGTGCGCAGGGGAGTTACAATGGTGCCACCTTTATCTTTTTTTCTTACCTTTGCGACAAGGCCAAAACGAAGAAGGGCCAGGGGCAATTTATTGGCAAGCTTCTCGCTGGTCGTTGCCAGTTCTACATACGAGCTTCCCCGTTCTTGTTTCACCACACTGCCGTCAGTGTCAAATAACCCTTTAAGATATTCCTTGAGGAGCTGGTTCGGAAGACGGAGCAGCGTGTCGCTGAGGTCAATCCGGTGCGACTTGGGCGAGCGAGGAATTCCCAAGGAGTCAAGAATCTCTGCCACTAAGAGGGAACCGAAACGGACGGAAGCCGGCCGCTGCCAGCTGTGATGCGAAGAATAATTACAGGTAACATTAAACAGTTCCTTAGAGAGCTGGATGAACGAGGCAATCAACTGTTCTGAAGAGTTGGAAAAACGAATGCCGACATTCTTCCCTTTTCCACTGATATCGCCGTCTCCTGCCACCAGTCCCGCAAAATAGAGCAGCTGCTCATTGAGATGCACAGGCAGGGTAATTCTCTTACCGCGGTACAGGGAAAAGCTTTTCATCGCCTTCGCTACTGCTTCCAGGCCAGATCCTGATTCTTTGGCCAGTTTCTGTATTTGATGTAGTTTAGGGTGGCTTCGGGCACTTTCCTTAACCCAGAAATGGTACAAAGAGTTCTCGTTCCAGCCCAGTTTCTTAGCTGCTGCCCTTTTCGTGCCGTATTTGGCAGCAAGAGCAGTAATCATCTCTTTAAGTATTTTTTTATCACAATAAACAATGGGGTCGGATTGAAGAAGGGAGATGGTAAGAACCGCGGCAGTGCCTTCCACGTTCGTCTCCCGGGCCGTCGCCAGATGTTCTCCTATCCTAAACTCTTCCGATTCCTTCCAGAGAAAGTCTCCCTCCTGCATCGTCAACAATTTGGTGTGAGGCGTGACGGTAAGCTTCCTTCCAGAAGTGGTGGTGATCTCAATCATGACCGGAGGCGCCTGCAGCTTCCAGTACTGGCTCACCGGCACCGGTTTTATCTGCAGGTTTTCATCGATAGTAAGAATCTTTTTGGGGAGAACTCGTTTCGCCTTCCAAATGCCTTCGGCATGGACTGTGCTGTTATTCTCCAAAACAGGATTTACGAATGACTCAATTTTGTGGATTCCCGGATTAGTCATGACCAAAGAATCAGGAGCAACGCAGAGACCAACGGCCGTCGCGCCTTTCCCGCTGGTAAATCTGGCCCTTGGCGCAATTTTGGAAATGCGTTTGAGCAGCTGGCTTTTGGCGGAACCAGGGTCGCCAATTAATAATAAATGCATGTCTCCCCTCGTTGTTACGCCGTCCGACCGGACTTTGCGACACCCGCCCGCCAGCTGCAACACTAACGCTTCTTTGATTTTGTCATGGCCGTAGATGGAAGGGGCAATGTTTTGTGCCAGTATGGAAACAACGTTGGGCCTGGCAGCAATTTCTTTAATTTTTGCCAGTTCCTCTTCATTGATCTGGATGTCCACATCTTCTTCCTGCGTCGGCTCAATATAGTTAGCTTCGATGATCAAGTCAAATTTAGTTGCCTGCCCGCCCTTTTGCAGGACGACGGGAACTTCCACCGCCCAGCCATATAACCGCACTCGCGATCCCGGGCTGCATTTCCGTTCGGAGATGGGCGAGACTAAATCATCCTTCAAAAAGGCATTAATGCGTTTGGGCTGTGAGCCTTCCAGCTCGTCGGGCGCTTCTTCTAAGACCAAGCCCTGCCCGTCAATCAGCTCCTTGGAGATTTCCTTGAATTTTCGTTCCCGGCCGCAGCTGCATCGTGTCGGCTGCCGGTAGCGCTTATCGGACTGGAAAATAGTGATGATGGTCCCACAGGACAAGCATTCAAATTTTGAGGCCAGGACATGCGGGCGCACGTCAGACTTCTGCCGGATGATTCCTTCCATCCACAGGAATTTGTTCAAGTGCTTGCTGCGGATTTCATTGATCTGTATTTTCTGTGACGCCGGAAGGTTCCGTAAGCGGACGGTGAATTTATCCACTGGCGCCGGAAGCTCAAATTCCTTCACGGCCAGTTCGGCCGCTTTCAGCAGCTCCAGGGGCATTTCCAGCGTTTCTTCCGCCAGTTCCGTGTTAAACCGCAACAGCTCGGTGAAATCAAGAACTAAGAATTTTTGGCCTTTCCGCACGGCTTCCAGCAACTGGGGGTAATAATTCTGCTCAATGAATTCCCGAAACAGCCTGATTTGTTCATCCACTTCCATACTGCCCCCTCTTTATCGGGCAGCAGGAGCAGGTTTAGTTTTTAAAGATTTAGGTAGTGGAAAACGTGAGTACCGATTCAAGCGTTCTACTTCTTCAGCACTTTCTTCAGGTTCTCAATCAGCTTGTCGGTGGCGTCCTGCACTTGCTGTTCGGTTTTCGTTCCCGTACAAACAATCTTGCCGTTGCTGAAGAGCAGGAAGGTGGCGTTAGTCCCTTTTAACTTATGTACTAACCCGGGAAACTGTTCTGGCTCGTATTCCGTATGCGGCAGTTTGATGCCCAGAATGTTTAAATTTAAGTCCATGCCGATGCTGCCGGAAGCAACGATGTTCTGCACCGTGATTTCCGGCTTAATGGTGACGTGAATATTTAATTTCTTTAAGCTGCGGATGATGCTCTGGATGCTGCGATCCACGTCTGCCAACGTCCGAGCGCCAGTACAGACCACTTTCCCACTGGAAAAAATCAATGCGGACGTTTTGGGATCCTTGATTCTCAGCACTAAGCCGGGAAATTGTTCCGGATTGTATTCGGTGTTGGGCAGCGTTGCCGCCATCTTTTCCAGCGGAATGTCTTTCTCCAAAGCGGTAGAAACAACGATATTGACAATCTTAATTTCCTTCTTATTACCTTCCTTCTTATGGTCTTTTCCCATGGTAACCCCCGCCGCGCGCTGCCGCGTTGTGGCTTTATAAATATGCGGGGAGTATTTAAACATTTGCTTTATAAACGCAGAATGTGCTTTTCTGGACTTCATCTTTTTAAATAAACCACCAGATCTAGCGTTCCATGGACACTCTCCTCCTGCGTTACGGTGAATTGTTCCTGAAAGGCCGGAATAGGCCGTCCTTTGAGCGGCAGCTGCGGCAGAACATTGAGCGGATGACCGGAAAGAAAGTGCATTCTACCCGGGGCCGGCTGCTGCTGGAGTATTTTCCAGAACACCGGCAATTACAGCGGGTGTTTGGCCTGATTTCCTATTCCCCAGCATGGCGGGTAGAGAAAGATATCGAAAAAATTAAAGAAAAAACATTAGAGGCAGCAACATCATTTTCCGGCACGTTTAAAATCGAAACCAAGCGTTCCGATAAGACATTTCCATTGACCTCCTTTCAGGTCAATGCTGCAGTTGGCCAATACATCGAGCAAAATACCGCTTTATCCGCTGATTATAAGAATCCCCGCCATACTTTGCACCTGGAAATTAACCAGGAAGCGGTCTATCTATTCACGGAAATCGTTCCGGGGCCGGGCGGGTTGCCCGTCGGCAGCAGCGGGACGGTGCAGCTCCTCGTGGAAAATGAGGCCAGCATCTTAGCCGGGTTATTGATGATGAAACGGGGCTGTTCTCTCCTCCCTATAAGTAAAAAGAGTAAGGATCTTTCTCTTCTTCAACAGTTTAGTTCCCGGCCTTTGCCCGTCTCGGGACAAGTTCTTCCTGGAAACGTTTTGGTAACGGGGGAAACATTTCCGCGAAAAAAACAGCACGCTGAATTTACCCTCCATCCCCTGATTGCCTATACTGCTTCTCAAATCCGGCGGGAATTAGCTACTTTTAGTTTCCTATCCACTTCGAATAGCTCGCCCAGGCTTCCTGTTCCGAATCTGCTTTAATCACGGCCCGCCCGTCTTCAAAGAGGAGAAGGTTCCTGAATTGCAGCAATCCATTTTCTCTTCTTACTACCCCGATCTTTTCCCAGCGTTGTTGCACTGCCCCCAGATTTTGCGGCTTCCCCATGATCTGGTACCGCCCGGTGGAACAGAATTGGATGGAACGGATTTCCTGCTCTTGGTAAAGGCGTTCATAATTCCCTTGGCAGGTTGGGCAGGCCGGATTGGTCTTGACGACGAGAGTTTTAAATTCCTGATTCCAGATATCATACTGATACAACTGCGGCTTTACTTCCTCGCCCAGGATCATTTTCAGCGCTAAGGTCGTTTGGAGAGAAGCTATTGAGGCAGTAATAGTATTGAGCACGCCCACCGTGTCACAGGTTTCTCCCGTCTCTTGTTTCATAAAGCAGCGCAGGCACGGTTTTCCCGGAAGAATGGGAAAGACATAACCCTGAGTCCTGATGGCCGCAGCATAAATCCAGGGCTTTTGGTTTTTCCCGCAGTAGTCGTTGAGGAGAAAACGGGTCTGCAGGTTGTCGGTGCAGTCCAGGATCAGGTTGGAAGCATTAAGAAGATCAATATTTTTGGGATGGAGATGAATTGCCGCTGCTTCGACACTAATGCTGGAATTAATCTTTTCCAACTTTTCTTTTCCCGCCACCGCTTTACTTCTGCCCAGATCATTCTCGATAAACAAGATCTGCCGCGGCAAATTGCTTTCCTCGACTACATCCCGGTCAATCAGCAGCAACTTTCCCACTCCAGCCCGTGCCAGAAGTTCCGCAGCAACCGTTCCCAGGGCCCCCACGCCGACAATTGCTACTATCGCTTCCTGTAACTTCTTCTGTCCTTCCGTTCCGATTTCCTTCAGGATGATCTGTCGGGAGTATTTTTCCATCGTTATGTCGCTAATACAGCTTTAATTTTACAGGCCTGGCACACTCTGCCGTGAGCCGGTTCACCGCATTCCTGGCATTCCTGGATCTGTTCCTGGTTTTGCTGCCGTTCCCGCTCTTTGAGCAGGGGCAGGATATCCAAAAATGAATTGATGATGCCTTGCTTCGTTCCTTTATATTTCTGTTCAAAATCGTTCAACAGGTCCTGGATCTGCGCCCGGTAGCCAGCGCGGGCATAGGGGCATTCCACAAATTGGATCTGGAAGCCTTTGAGCAAGGCGTAGAGGCGCACTTCCTTTTCCGGGCAGAAATAAAGTGGCTTGACTCTGGGCACAAACAACTCATGGTCTTCCACGCCGGAAATCGGGCCAAGATGAGCGGCCAGGCTAGTGTTGGCTTTAAACCAGTTCATCACAATCGCCTGCGCTTCATCATCGAGGTTATGGCCGGTAATCACTTTGGTAGCTCCGAATTCACGGGCATATTTATTGAGGAGATATCGTCGCCAGACTCCGCAGACATTGCAGGGCTTTTTCTTAGTGCCTTTATTGACGACCGGATAGGCTTCGTCCAACGTATGCCCAAAAACATCTTTCGTTTTCACCACTTTTACCGGGATAGTATATTTAGCGCAAAAAACGTCCAGGTCCTGCAGGGTTTTGGAGCGGTAATCGTGGATGCCTTCATCAATGGCGAGGGCAAACAGCTCATTTTCCAAGTTATTTTCCCGCAGATATTTTCGGGTCAGGTATAAGACTGTGAGACTATCCTTCCCCCCAGAGACCGCGACACTGATACTATCCTTTCGGCCAATTAAATGGTATTTTTTGATAGTCTTGAACACCTTTTCCTCAAAGTAGGACAGGAAATGGTTTTTACAGAGCTCGCCATGCTGGAGAGAGATTACCGATTTTTCAGGACAGTGGTGGCAGGTCATCTCACCCTCCCGAAATGACGCTGAGCAATTCAATTTTATCCTGATCCTGAAGTGCTTCCTGCTCGGTTAGCACTTCCTTATTCCGGACAGTGATGACCGTTTCCGGATTGATCTTTAGTTCCTTAAGAAGTTCTCCTATCGTTCTTCCGGAAAAATTAACTTTTTCCCGGCGGTTCTCCCGTTCAATGAAAATTTCCAGTTCCATAGCTACACTTCGTCTCCTAGTAAGGCAAAGTGTGCTCCTATTTTGCCGTGTATTGTATAAGGATTGCGGAGAAATTCACTTCTCTGGCGTCTAAGGAAAACTGCTCCCGGGAAATTGCTGGCAGGCCGGAAGCTCGGCGGAAAACCAGCTGGAATAACCGCTGCAACAGTGCTGTATCTCCGGTTGGTTTTCCGTTCCAACGACGACAGGGTGCAAGCAATCGTGTAGCCGAGCTTCCCTGTTGGCCGTTTCCGCCAGGAAACCCCGGAAAACTTGTTTTCCCGTGAAGCCAGCAATTTCCAAGCTTTCCTTATACTCTCTGGCAAACCTTTTTTAAACAGCACCCTCTTTTCGGCAACGATGGACAACTTTATCTTACTGCCTAAAAGCACCGAACTGGAGCAACTTAGCACACAACTAGGCTTTACCCGCACTCTCTTCCTCCACCGCGATATTGCTCTCATCACCGAAAAGAATGCCAAAGAAGCCCTGAAGCAGATTCAGCAAGCCCGGCAGCAGAAGCTCTTGACGGTCTATAAGCCAGTGTCGGAAGAACTCCTGCGTTTCGTCCTGGAAAAAACGCCGGTCGAGATGGTGCTTGGCGCGGAACAGATCCACGGCCAGGATGCGCTGCACTATCCCCGTGCCGGGCTGGATCAAATCGTCTGCAAAATTGCGGCCGACAAGGGAAAAATACTGGCTTTCTCCGGCAGCGACCTGCTGAAGGCCCGCGATCGCTCCCAGCTGCTGGGAAGAATGATCTTCAACATCGGGCTCTGCCAGAAATACAACGTTAAGATGTTCTTCAGCACCTTTGCCCAGGATAAATGGGAATTGCGGGCAGCACATGATCTGCTGGCCCTTTGGAAGGTGTTAGGGGGAAAGGGAAAGCAGGATTTGGTGCTATGATCTCCCGAATAATACCATTGACAGTACTCCTCAATTGTTCCCCTTCTCCTCCTTCCCCACCAACCTATCCCGGCATGTGCGAGGAGTATTACCAACAGCTGGAAAAAGCCGGCAACATCTTAAGCAAGGAAGGAAAAGAGTGGTGTCAGGAGTTATGTGAATCCGAGCCAGTCAAAGATCACTATGAATGTTCAACGATGTACTGCTGCCTGGAGATTGGCGATTGCGGGAACCGGCATTGGGAGAAACCGGAGTATATTGACTGCCTGAAACGGTTTGGGGAAAAGCCGTATCGGCTGTAAACAGTTTTTGGCGCCGGGGTTGGCAGTACCAAGGTGGGGGGGAAGTGAAGAGAAGAGTTGCCCCACCGATGGATTTCAATAGGTCTGGAAGGCCGTTTTCTTTAGATAATCTGAAGAAAAGTTTATATAAACTCTCTTGCTTTCTGATAAAGATGCAAGAAGAATTAAAAATCCCAATCGCAGCACACGGGAAACTGCGGTTTCCGGGGTTTCCTGTTGGAAACAGCTGCGGGGATTTTTAGTGCAAGACGGGATAGTTTTCCCGTCTGCACAGAAAACAAATCGCTGTTTGTTTTCTTGTGTTTGTTGGGAGATTTATTCATTTCACTGCAAGCAGTGGGGTTTTAGACCCAACAAACAAATAAATAATTGGTGGGAACAGGCTGAGAAGGATTTCTAGAAAGAGTGGTCACCCCAATTGGGACCTCTGGAAAAGCGGATGTTCCCAGGAGATACCTCAGAAGAAGGGTATACGTTATAATTACAAAGAAAACGGTAGATTAATTCTGTCCCACAGCCGGAGAAAAGTAGCTCTTCACCAATCTGAAGTATTACGGAGAAAAATGTCAAAAGATCCCCATCACCGCAGCAACTGCGGCCGGCTTTTCCAGTGCTTGGTGTAGAACGCAGCGGCTTTCTCCTTCTGCCCCAGCTTTTCGGCCAACTGCGCCGCCAGCTCATAGAGATGCCCTTCCTCGTACACTTTCAACGCTTTCTCGAACTGTCCCAGCCGCTCCAGAACCCGTCCCCGGCTGCGGTGATCGCGAGCTTGCTTGTACAACTGCACCGCTTCCTCCAGAAGCCCTTCTGACTCAGCTAAACGGGCGGCATCGTCCACTTCCCCCATCTTGACCAATTGGACGATTTTCTGTTTGACAGCATCCCTAACGGCATCCGGGGGAGTAGGCATCGGTTAGCTAAAGAGGAGGAAGTATAAAAGGGTTGTGACGGCTTACACTTTTGCGTTATAGGAGTATAGCTCGTGCAAAAGTGTAGGCCTCCGAGGCTTTTGCCTATTTTAAATACAAAACGCAAAAGTTGAGGATGGGATAGTCATGTTTTGTCTCCCAAATCCATAAATAGTCTTTTTCTCCCCGCCATCTGCACATGGCCTTTTTAGAAATCCTTCTCAGCCTGCTCCTGGGCATTCTTACCGGCATCATCACCGGCATCACGCCCGGCATCCACGTCAATTTAGTCTCCCTGCTCGTCCTGTCATCCTCGCCGTTCCTGCTGCAGCTCACCTCTCCCGTCGTTCTGGGCGTCTATATCATCAGCCTGGCGATCACCCACACGTTCTTGGATGCCCTGCCGAGCATTTATCTCGGTGCACCGGATGAGGCGCAAGCCCTCAACGTCCTTCCCGGGCATCGCCTGCTGTTAAAAGGTGAGGGACATAATGCCATTACCTACACGGTAATTGGCTCGCTGGGAAGCTTGCTGCTGGGAATCCTGCTGTTCCCGCTTTTTATCGTTGCCATGAAATGGCTGGGTGCCGGCGTGCAAAGCATCGTGGGCTATCTGCTGGTCCTGATCATGATTTTCATGATTGGCCGGGAGAAAGGAAAGCAGTGGAAAGCATTGGCCGCTTTCTTATTGTCGGGAAGTTTAGGATTGCTGGTGTTCAGCATTCCGACGTTGAAGCAGCCGTTATTTCCGTTATTGTCAGGATTGTTTGGCCTGTCATTGCTCACCGTCAGTTTGTCGCAAAAATCGTCCATTCCTCAACAGGATTTCCACAAGCCCTTAACCATCTCTGCCAAAAATACGGTAAAATCGGTCTCCGCAGCGACGGGGATGGGTTTTGTCGCGGCCTTCCTGCCCGGGTTTGGCTCGTCGCAGGCCGCCATTGTGGCCACCAATGTCGTTGGTGATATCGGTGATGAAGGTTTTTTGAGTTTAGTGGGCGGCATCAACACCGCTAACATGCTGATCTCCATCGCCACAGCCTATGCTTTAAACAAGTCCAGGAATGGTGCCATTGTCATTGTCAATAAACTGCTGGAACAGATCGGTTTTCCGGAAATGATGTTGTTTATCGGCGTCGCTTTAGTTGTTGGCGGTCTCGCCTCAATTCTGACCTTACAGTTGTCGAAAGTGTTTGCTACCTGGATCGTCAGGGTGAATTATCAGAAATTGATTGTGGGCATCATTATTTTTATTGCCCTCCTGGCATTTTATTTTGACGGTGTGCTGGGGATGACCATCCTGCTGACAGCGACAGCCATCGGCTTAGTGGTTTCCTCTTGGGGCGTGGGGAAGAATCACCTGATGGGCTGCCTGATCGTGCCGGTGATATTGTTTTTTGTGTTGTGAAACAAACAGTAATATTTCAGTATGATGAAACAGGATCCCCGAACTTAGACCTCAAATATCCACCAGCACCTGTGCTTTCCACCCCCTGGCATCATGCGTGACTTCAAACAGGTGCCGGGTGATGGCTTTCACATCCACTTTGGGCTCATGACGGGCAAAATCAATCTTCTCCCCGGAAGCCAGGCAGGTCAGGGCATATTTCCCGGGCTCTTCCTTGATCTCCAGGTCAAATTTACTGAAGACCAGCTGCTTATAATCCTTAAAAAAGACCAGCTCGTCCAGGAAATCAAACAGGAGACCGTCCACTTTGTCGGCTTCCACGAGAATTTTCTCCTGGCTTTTTTGTTTTACTTTCTCCATATTAACCATCGTTTCTTCCACCGCGAAAGCGCATTGTTCAAACAGCTCTGGCAGCGTGTTGCCGCGAGCCACAAAGAAGACGTCAGCAGTATGGTCCAGGAATTTGTGGAAGGGTTTCATGGTATGATTTTTTAGACAGTTGTACAGATTGATATATAATGGTTTCGTCAATCTCGTGCTAGCTCGAGGTTAATATTTTTTTTAGTTAAATGATAATTTACCAATCTGTCCTTTCTCAGTTGTTCGCACCGCGATAGTATCCATTCCTTATCCGCACCTTTAAAATCCTCCTTAATCGCTTTTCCCAACTTCATTAATGGTATCCCCTTCTTTTCGTTCTTCCGCACCCATTCCACCAGCCTGCCCCGGAAAATACGGTTGGGGACGAATTTGCCGTTTTCATAAACTCCCGGCTCCTGCCGTTTCCGTGGTGGGAACAAGATTTTTTCTCCACGTTGTTGGTAGAGGGGATAGAACGCACAGGTTGATTGTAAGGGACATCTTCCGCATTGAGGTGTATCCCGTGTGCAGACCAGCGAGCCAAAATCCATCAGGGCATTATGCAGCAAGTTGCTTTTTCTGAGAGGAATACTTTTCTTCACTAACTGATATAATTGTTGTTCTTCTTTCTTCCCCATTGGCAGGCCTTGATCTTTTCCATGGAAGAAACGCATATAGATACGACGGACATTGACGTCAATAGCTGGTTCCGGCTGGTTGTAAGCAAAACTGGCGATCGCTCCGGCAGTATAGGGCCCAATGCCAGGAAGGGTTCGTAAGGTTTCTGGAGAATAGGGAATGATGCCGCCCTTTTTTTTGATAACCACTTGCGCAAATTTATGTAGTAACAAGGCCCTCCTATTGTACCCCATCCCGCTCCAGGCCTGAATGACCTCCGCCCTGGAAGCCCGGGCTAAATCGGGTAACGTGGGAAATTTCTCTGTAAATTCTTTAAATTTCACCAGCACTCTTGATACTGGCGTCTGCTGCAGCATGATCTCGGAGACGAGAACATGGTAAGGAGTAGGATGATGGCGCCAGGGCAGGGAACGTTTGTTCCGGGCATACCAGGAGAGCAGTTTTTGGTTGAAGAAGAGGTGAATGAGCATCATCAGCTAAAGAGAACTTTGATTAAGAGGAGGACAATTCCAATGAAGGCGAGGATGATTCCAATCAAAGCGATTATGGAGCCGACCACTTCGATATTTTTGTTTTGATGTAGTGTCATTACCATGATTTTAGGTAAAAGAAATGGTCTTTAAATACTTTCTGCCCCACCACTGCTTTAATCTTTCTCACGACACCTCACTTCTGCACCACCTTTATCCACGAAAACTTTTTGAAATCACGATCGAAAGTATAAATTTCTGAAATAGCTACAGGTTCACCTTCATCGACCCGGCGGAGAATTGCCTGACTTTTTTCCTTCAGAGATTTTTCTTTTGAAGTTAAGGTGGATCTGGGTACGAAACAAGCATAAATAAGTATGTTAGCATCAAGAAACTTCATGGTAAACTAGCCTCGGCCAGGCATTCATCATAGTTCTCAAAAGGATTGGCTTTTAAAGTACTCTTCCGGCCTTTATCAAAGAAAGAACTGAGCTGTTGTGGTTCAGCTAAGACTTTCAGTACCCGATCTTCCATGATAATAATTATTTTTTTAGTTTTCAACTCTTGCCGCCATTCCCGCGGCAGGATAACTCTCCCTTGTTCGTCTATTTCCTTTTGAAAGATTTGATACATGGGTATCACCAGAAATATCTAAAACACACCACATCTTTAAACTTTTTGGTGGAACATAGTAATTCTGGCTCCCGATTACGGTTTGGCCATCTGCCACATCAATTCAAAATACTGTCGGAAAGAGTCGGCAACGTTCTTATTGCTCAGCAAAATAACCGTTGGCTTCCTTGTCAAAATAACAATCATAACTTTGTCAGCCCAGATATTGATTTCCGCCGGCGTCATATTAGACATATATCTCACCTGGAACAGTTGAGGATAACACAGATTTTCAGGAATATTCCCTCGGGCTGATTCGTTATAAATGATTTTTTGCTTGATTTTTTTCTGCGCCAGCAATTTAAGATGTTTAGTAAAGAAGATGCGAACATGCTCTTTATCTTCACCTTTGCTTGCTCCAAAAACATAGTTGAACTCGCCTTTCTTCAGCGTATCTCTCAACATTTTATAGACGGTTTCGAGCCCTTTCCAGCCACGAAAAATCTCCGCTTCCGTATCGTCCCCGACCAACTGCTGTTTTAATCGTAGTTCCGGCAGAATACTCTTAATACGCTCTTCTTCCTGCCTGATTTTATTCTTCTTTTCCTCTAAGAAATCAAGCAAGCGTTCCGGATTCACCGCTTTAAAATGTTTGGTATCAGCGATAATCACATAACTGACTAATCCCTTTTCGATAAGTCGTTCTAGTCCATCATAAACTTTAGAAGTATGAATCCCGGTCTTTTTTATAATCGCTCCCGAAGTGGTAGAGCCTAATTCCAAGAGCGCCAGATAAATCCTTACTTCATTTCTAGTCAGCCCTATCTCCTCGAGAATCATTTCAGGGTCCATGATCCTTTTTCTATCGGCCAAGTATTTAAATCTTTCTATTCTTCCCCCGTAGGGGAGGAATAATATTTATATACAGTATAGGAATGATAGGAATGATAAAAATGAATAATGAACGAACAGATATCAAAGAACTGTTAAGAGAGTTAGAATTAGTTTTTGCCCTTCCAGATCATAGAACATTACATCCTAGTCGGGAACCTGCAATTACAAACTTTAGGCCGGATTATTTTAGCCCTGATGAAAATGCTCTGCTTATCGCCAAATCAGAGATGGTAAAAACAGGATTGGGAACCTATCGTAAAAAATATGACTTTCCTATTACATCTCAAAAAATAGGAGAAGTTATATCTTACGCTACTCCAAGCATGATCTCCAGCTTAGGAGCACGCGTAGTTATCTACGAAAGGATATGATTTTTCTTTCCACCTTAACTCTGCTTTATTCCACCACCGCCTTAATCCTTCTCACCCCGGCGGCCACGGATTCCTCCTTCACAATCCTAAACTTCCCGATTTCGTTGGTATGCTGCACATGCGGCCCGCCACAGAATTCCTTGGAATACTCCCCCACAAAATAAACCGATACTTTGTCCGGATATTTCTGCCCGAATTCCTTTTCCGCCCCCAATTTCTCGGCGTCCTTGAACGGCAGCTCTTTCCTGATGACGGTCAGGTTGGCCTTGATCACCCTATTCACTTCCTCTTGCACTTTCTTTATTTCCTCAGGGGTCAATTTCCGCTCAAAACTGAAGTCAAAACGCAGTCGTTCCGGCGTAATGTTGCTGCCCCGCTGATGAATGGCGGGAGAAATAACTTTGCGCAAGGCTTCATTGAGCAGATGGGTGGCGGTATGCATCCTGACCACGAGGGGGGAAGTGTCAGCTAAGCCGCCTTTAAACTTTTTTTCTGCTCCCAGGCGGGATAGTTCTTTGTGTTTCTCGTATTCCGCCAGAAACCCTTTTATATCCACTTTGATTCCTTTCTCCGCGGCCATTTCCTCCGTCATCTCCAGCGGGAAGCCATAACTCTGGAAGAGCAGAAAGGCATTGACGCCGGAAATATCGCCCTGGTTGGCCATTCGTTCCAATTCTTTCAGGCCCTTTTCCAGGGTCTGCTCAAACTTATCTTCTTCTTTCGGCAATTCGCTGAACAACTGCTGCTGGTTTCGTTCCAATTCTGGATAGAAGCTACTATATTCTTTCACCACTTCTTCCGCCAATTTCGCGGTGAACGGGCTGGGCATTCCGATCATTTTCCCGTAGCGCACGATTCTCCTGATCAGGCGGCGTAAGACATAGCCGCGGTCCACATTCGAGGGCAGGACGGCCTGCTCATCGCCGAGAATAAACACGGCCGCCCGAAGATGGTCAGCAATAATGCGCATCGATCGCTGCTCTTTCCGATATTTCTTTCCGCTCAGCTGCTCAATTTTCTGAATGACTGGCAGGAATAAATCGGTTTCATAGGCGCTCTTCTTGCCGTTAATGACCGCTAACGTTCTCTCTAAGCCCATCCCGGTATCAACATTTTTTTGTTTGAGGGGAATGACCGTGCCATCTTCCTTTTTGTTGTAGGCCATGAACACATCATTCCAGATTTCCATCCAGCGGGCATCGGCCGGATCAAATTTTGCCGGTGCGTTCCCTTCCCCGATCCAATAAAACATTTCTGTTGATGGCCCGCACGGCCCGGTTTCCCCGGCAATCCAGAAATTGTCCTGCCCCTGAAAAGCGATTCTCTCTTCGGGAATGCCTGCCTTTCGCCACCGGGCATAGGATTCTTCATCGCGCGGAACAGCTTTATCGCCCTGATAGACCGTGATGCCCAGCCTGCTCACCGGAATTCCCAGCCATTTTCTGCTGGTGAGAAACTCAAAACTCCATTCAATCGCTTCTTTCTTGAAATAATCACCTAACGACCAGTTGCCGAGCATCTGAAAGAAGGTGTGATGAGTATTATCTCCAATATTTTCAAAATCTACGGTACGAAGGCACTTCTGCACATTGACCAGTCGTGTTCCTTGCGGATGTTTCCCTCCCATTAAATACGGCACGAGCGGCTGCATCCCCGCCGTATTGAACAAGACCGAAGCATCATTGGCGGGGATTAGAGAAGCGGAAGGGATGACCGCGTGACCTTTGCTCTTAAAGAAGTCCAGATATTTTTGGATGAGCTGTGGGGCGTTCATGGGCTGGGTGAAAGAGGTTTGATTTATATATTTTAGCTTATAAAAATGACCGGATAGAGCAATCTACAGGATAATTAAAAGTATCAACTGATAACAAAACTTTCCAAGGATTAGAAAACTAAAACATTTTTAAAGAAAACGCCTTCTTAAGAGAAAGTGGGCCTGTAGTCAAACGGCTACGATACATCGTTCGCAACGATGAGGTCCGGGTTCGATCGGCAGGCAATCTTCATTGCAGCCTGGAAGTCCCGGCAGGTCCATTTATCTTTTTCTAACTTACTACCATCGCTTTCAATCTCTTCTCTCCCACTTCCACTTCTCTCACTTGGTCATAAAACCCTCTCTTCACAAACCCCAACCCAAACACTTTCTGTAATCCGGGCGAATAGGCACTGCTGGTCACCCAACCAATTTCCTGCCCAGCAGCAAAAAGTTTCGTTCCTTTCTCCACCAGATTCCTGCTCACCATTTCCAGCTTCACCAATTTCTTTGCCGTCATCCCCTTCCCCACGTTTTTTATTCTGGCCACCACTTCCTGCCCGACATAACAGCCCTTGGTGTAACTGATCGCCTCTTCCCCGATTTCCGGCACTATTGTCGTTTCGTCAAAATCAAGGCCAAATAAGGGAATTCCTGCTTCCAGCCGCAGGAGGTCATAGGTTTTATAATTCATTTTCTGTAGTTGATACTTTTTTCCTTTCTCTAATAACCAAGCTAAGATGTTTTTATAGGCCAACGTAGGTATCAGCAGATCGACACTGGGAACGGAGGAACGTGGCAGGCGGAGAATAGCAACATCCACATCGGCCAAAACTTGCTGGAGGCAGCTCCACAGAGGAATAGTCTTTCCCGACAATTCCTCTAGGAAAATATCGACTTTCTTCCCCTGAACACTGAGCAGGGCATATTGGGGTGTAAGATCTTCCACACGAGCATCGACGAGAGCAGCATCCTGCTGTAATTTTTCCAGGATTTTCTTTCGCGGGAGGAACGGAAGCACGAGGAGAAGATGCTTTTCAAACTTAAAGATGCGGCAGTCTGAGATTATTTTTCCGAACTTGTCGAGAAAGGCGGCCAACATTCCCGTATTTACCGGCAAATTTTTGACATCATTGGATACCAACCCATTGAGAAAGTCTCCCCGGTCTTTTCCCGAGACCAGAATTTTTCCTTCCAGTGAGAAGTCGAAGAGGCCAACGCCCTCTTGAATTAAATGATATTCCTCTTCTACCGTCATAGAATTACCCAAAACTCTTCCCGCAGCCGCAACTGTGGCTCGCTTCAGGATTGCTGATCTTAAATCCTGATGCCTGCAGGCTTTCCACATAATCAACCGTGGCGCCATTCAACTTCGCCATGCTGGCTTGATCGATATACACAGAAACGCCTTTTTCAACAATCACGACGTCCTGTTCGTCAGCCTGATCATCCAGTTCCATCGCGTAGGAAAAGCCGGAACAGCCGCCGGGTTTCACGGAGATACGCAGGGCTTGTTTATGGTTGCTCTGGCAGGTTTCTTTGATTTTCGCCGCAGCCTTGTCGGTAACATGAACAGTAGCAGCAGTAGAGGAAAGTGAACCATTGGAGGTGGACGGAGAACTGCTTTTCAACACCATTTCATTTAATTTCCTGATAGCACCCTGAATTTCGTCCTCACTCAATCCGTGGCTGCGGAAACCATCGCCTAACGGCTCATAGGGGCTAACGTGGCAGCCGATGCAATGAACGCCATAACTCAGCAGGGTTTCAATAACTTCGGGATGCTGCTCCACAATCTCACCGATTAGGGTATCCTGAGTGATGTGCTGCAGGATTTGTGCTTGGGTCATAATCTACTGAAAAGGCAGGCTGATTTATAAGATTTTTGGGTCTCATTCAAAAACAGGCATGTTTTCTTAACAAGCTTTTTAATGGAGCCCTAAAACCGAATGCCTTAAATAGAAAATTCTTTTCCTTTACAACATGATCCAGCAAAAAGCCAAAGGCATCAAGGGGGAACGGGAGCTCATCCACTTATTCCATCAGGCGGGCTGGTCGGCAATTAGGTCTGCAGGTTCAGGAAGCTCCCATTATCCTTCTCCGGACATCTTGGCCGGGAACGCGGTGCGCCGAGTGGCCATCGAATGCAAAGTAACCAAGGACAAAAAGAAATATTTTCCTGACGAAGAGATTGAACAATTGAAAACGTTCTCGCAGAAATTTGGGGCAGAAAGCTGGATCGGGGTGCGGTTTCCCCGCGAGCCGTGGTATTTCCTGCTGCTGGAAGACCTGGAACGGACCGGCAATTTATGGGCGGTGTCACTGGAGCAGGCCAAGCGGAAAGGGTTAATAGTGGATGAACTGTTAGAGAAAGAGAACAGAAATCTTTAAAAGCGCCCTCTTATCTCCGCTGCCTATGCGCCTGACCAGGAAGAAAATCGAGG
>JAHFSD010000005.1 GCA_023265925.1 archaeon | reverse complement strand
CTGCCCATCGATACAGTCACCTTTTCGTGATACGGCTCTTTGCCCAATATTTTATCAACCCATTAGCTTGTTTCTCCCAAAAGAGAGTTCAATTTCCGCCCCTTACGTTCATTTGTTCGGAATTTTCTGGCTTTTTTTTATGCTAATAAATCCTTCCCACGTCTTTCACCCCGTGCACCCGCACTGCTTCTGCCGGCGTCACTAACTTCTTCCCCTCAAACCAGACCAGCCCTTGCTCGGCTACCAGCAGCAATTTCTTGAATTCGTCAAAAGTAACCTCTTTCCGGGAATTTTCCATCCCTTCAAAAGCAGCTTCTTCACCCACCGCTGATTTCTCGGCATCCAGTAACGAAGCGTTCTCGCCATCATCCGCCACCAGGATCATCGCCTCCGATTTCTGTCCACGAATCGTCGCTGGTCTCATATTGACGCAGAAGATTGCCTTCCGGTTCTTCAGCGAGGAAGACGTAAAATAGTTTTTCAATCCAGCCACCACCTGCTTTTTTCCAATTTCTGTTCCCAACTCCACCTGCAGGACATAGAGCGTATCGGCATTAGGATGGTCTTTGACGTCGAAGATTTTCCCCACCATCATCCGCAGCGGAAAGGTCTGGGAGGCAGGAATTTTCTCGATTTTCTCGACAAGATGGGTTATTCCTTTGATTTTTCCTTTCCAGGTAAAGGCGAGATCCTTCCCGGCCAAAGACTGTTCACCCAGCGCCTGGCTGATCTTGCGGGAGAATGAAGGCAGGATGGGAGAGGCAATGATTCCCAGATTCCGGGCCAGATTTACTCCCCAGCCCACGATACCTGCCGTTTTCTCAGGATTTTTCCAGGGCTCAGCCTGCTGGAAATAGGCATTACCCAGGTCCGCAACGGCCAATATATTCCTCACCGCCGATTTAAAATCATGTGCCTGGTAATTCCGCTGAATTTCGGCGATAAGCTCTTCAACTTCCTGCTCTTTCCTGACATTTTTATCTACTTTCCTGATCGCCCCATAGTTCTTCTCGGCAAAGCTGAGCACGCGATAGCAGAAGTTGCCCAGATTGCCCATCAGCACGTTGTTGTTGAAGGCCTTGAAATCCTCAAAGTTCAAATCGATGTCCTGGATGGTCCGGTCCAGATGGCTGGCATAATAAAAACGCAGCGCTTCGGCGGGATAGAGTTTCAAAAAATCTTTGGCGGTGAAAAAAGTTCCCCTGGTTTTGCTCATTTTCTGCCCATTCACGGTCACAAAGCCATGTACGGTTAATTTGGGCAAAGGAATCCCGACAGCCAGCAGCATTGCCGGCCAGAATAAGAAGTGGAAATAACTGATGTCCTTCCCGATGAAATGCTGTACTTTTCCATTCAGCCAATAATCCTGCCACTGGCCTTTTTTCTTTTTCAGGCAGTAATTCTGGGTGGACGAAATATACCCAATCGGCGCATCCAGCCAGACATAAAAATATTTGGTCGCGCCGGTCTCTTCCCTGCTTCCGGGAATTTCAAAGCCAAAATAAGGCGCATCGCGCGAGATACACCAATCTTCCAATCTTTTGCCCATCCATTCCTGCAAAGAATTGCGCATCTCATCCTGCAATCCGCTATCAGGATCGTTCATCCATTTCTTTAATTTACCGCTGAAAGCGCTGAGCCGGAAGAAATAATGCTCGCTTTCCTTCTGAATCGGTGGCCGGCCACAGAGCGTGCATTTTGGATTGATTAAGTCGATTCCTTTCAAAACACTGCTGCATTGCTCGCAGACATCGCCATATTGATCCTGCGTCGTGCAGTAGGGGCAGGTACCGCGGACATAGCGGTCAGGAAGGGAACGGGCGCAGGATGGGCAGTAGATGATGCGGATTCTTTTCCGGTAGATGTAGCCTTTTTTCTTCAGTTCAGAATAAAAATATTCAGCCAGCTGCTTATTTTCCGGACTATGCGTCCGGTAATAATTGTCAAATTCAATCAGGAACGCCTTAAAATCCTGCTGATGCTGCTTCCAGAATTCGAGGGCAAATTTCTCGGGATCCTGACCGGCTTTCCGGGCATTGACTTCCACGGGAGTGCCATGCATGTCAGAAGCGCAGATGTACAACGCTTCTTTCCCGATCAGTTTCAGGAAGCGGGTATAGATGTCGGCTTGGACGTATTCTAACAAGTGGCCGATGTGGACTGGGCCGTTGGCGTAGGGCAGGGCAGCGGTGATGATAACATTGTCTGCTTTCTTTTTGCCTGTTTTCTCCAATCCCTGTTTCTTCCGGGGCAGCGCTATTTTCATATCTTCCTGAAACAGTGGAGAATTATATAAAGATTGCTAACCGGAACCTTTTTATATAAGTTATCATTATACTGATAACATGATTAATATAATCAATCCCTACACGGTAAAGATGGTCATCTCCTGCCGCCAGGAAGATTCCATCCGGCAAATTGCCCGGCGCATCAGCGTCAGCTACGGCTGGACGTATACCTGGATGAAAGCTTTAGCCCAGCAAGGTGTAGTCCGCTTAACCCGGATGAAAGCGTACTTGAATGAACAGAATGAATTTTACCGAAGAACCATCAGGTATATCCGTGAGGCCATGGGGAATTCTCCCTCTTTTTATTATGAGGTATTATCATTATGGGGCATCACCTATTGTTTTACTCAGACCGATGCCGTTTACGTCTGGACCAAAGGCGGCTACAACATTGGCCGCTATCGGGAGTATTATCCCATTTTCATCAAAGTGCAGACTAAGGACAAACAGATATTGGAATGGTATTGCCGGAAATTAGGGTTGAAGATCAACAAAAAACGAGGTATTTTCTTTCAGGTGCAGTATGTTGATTCGATCCATCCCGAATACTGCGAAGGCATGCCGGTGGAGAGTAAAGAAGAGACGATTCGTTTCATGGAAAAAAATAAGTATAATTTCATGCCGGCGTTGGAGATGATGCCGGAATTACATCCACGACATCAACAACAAACCGTGAAATATCAAGAGGTGGCCACTAATGTTTGATCTGACCGGGCGGGAAAACCTCATCTTCAGTGTTCTCCAGGAATTCACCAAGGCAAACCTGCGCTTTGTCTTAGTGGGCGGCTATGCGGTAAGCGCGTATAAACACCGCTTTTCTGTCGATGCCGATCTGGTCCTTAAAAAAGAAGATTTGGAAAAGTTTGAGGAGCTACTTCGCCACCATAAGTTTGAGAAGACCATTGTCAAAAAATTAGATCATGTTTATGCCTCAGAATTTATACGCTATGAAACAAAACAACAGCCCTCAGCAAGCTTTGACCTGCTGATCAATGGCCTGGGCTCCAGGACAACGCACGCTTCTTTCAGCCTGGAATTGCTGGAGCGGCATTCCCGCAAGAGAAAGGTTATCGGAACGGAGAAAGAAGTAACGTTACTCGTCCCTGATCCCGAAGTGCTGATTGCTTTAAAAATTTATTCCGGCCGGCTTACGGATTTCCGGGATATTGTAGCTTTGTGCCAGGATGTAAATCTGGAGATTGTCCGGAAGCTGATCGTGGTTGGCGATACTGCCGTGGTCAGGCAGAACATCCAGAAACTGCTGGAATTACTAGAGCGCAAGGAGTTTATGGACAGCTTTAAAGGTGTTTTTAGGGAGAAGAAATACGGTGTAAACATTAAAGAAGTGCAGGCGTTGAAAGGACTGCTTTAACTGATTTTTTGTGCTATAATATTCCTTTTCGTAAGAGCGTCCCCGCCGGCAGGCCATAAAGAAAAATAAGGGAAGCCAGGAGGAGGCGAACAGAGAACTCTGCAGTCAAAAAGTAGGCAACGGCAAAAAAAGCATAGCTCCCCAGCACCACCAGGCTCTCGCTCGTTCCCCCTGATCCAGGAAGCTTTTTTAGTTTAAACAAATCTAATCCCCCCACTGCCAATCCTACCGCCGTAAAAACAACTAAATATATCATCATTCCTTCCCTGAAAAAACCATAACCCATCACGACCACAAACACCAGCAACAAGGCCCTTTTTAGCCACCGAAAATACTTCTCACCCGGCTTTACTTCTTCCGGCGCCAGGAAGGCAAACAAATAACCAAGAGCAAGCCCAGCCAGGGAAACGATAAATGGCAGAATAATGTTGTGGATAACCATCATTTCACCTTCATCTCCCGTTTAAAATTCTGCAGGAACTGCTCCCAGTCCTCTTCCTTGATCACCGCGCCGCAAGCCGTGGGATGCCCCCCGCCATAGCCTTGCACACCAACCAGTGCTTTCTCCACCGCCGGGGCGATGGCCACCTGCGCCCGTAAGCTGCATTTCCACTCTCCCGACTTCTTGCGGGCAATGATGACTATTTTTTCCGGGTAGAGTGCCCCCAGCTCATTGGCCAGGTTAGCGGTAAATGACCAGTGCTGTTCGCTGTAGGCAAACAGCAGCAATTTTCCCTTTCCCACTTCTTTCCTGGCTTCTTTCAATAGCGTTTCATAGCGCTGGTTGATGTCCTGGAAGCGTTTCCACAGGTATTTTCCCTGAGCAGTAGTTTGCTGCAGGATTTCGTCCGGATGCTGCAGGCGGGAAAGGACTGCCAGCGAGTTGCGGACATCGGACGGGGGTCCTTTCGGCAGGAAAAAAAAGACTTTCACCAGCGTTCCGATCGGTTCTTGATACAGCATAGTCGGCAGATCACTTTTCCTGCTCAGTAAGTGTGGATACTTCTGAATGAATTCTTCCAGAAAATCGGGAACGTACCAGTCGGCTAAGCAGCCGGCAGCAGCAATCCACAAATCTTCGTTTCGCTGGCTCACCTGCCAGGCCATCATGGTAGTAGGAACATAGGCATCCGGCTCTTTCAGCCGGGGATTGAAATAATGTACGTTGCTGCGTTCAACGGGCTGGTGGTGATCGATCCAGAAGATCGGCCGTTTAGCCTGGTCGATAAACTCCTGCTCAATGAGCGGGATGTCCAGCACGAAGATTTTGTCAGGATTTAATTCCTGTACTTTCCGCAGGTGCTGGGCGTTCAAGGACGGGCCGTACTTAAAGATGAAGCCCCGCCCTTCGCGCTGGATCCGATAGAGCAGCAGGAAAGAGCACAACCCGTCAGCGTCATCATCATGGAAGAACAGGGGATTTTTAGCCGTGGCCAGTTCTTCACGAAGGAAGGCAATCTGTAGGGGTGTGAGCATGGAAGAAGGATTATCAAACTGCTTTTAAATGTTTACTCAACTTTTGCGTTTTTGGGCACCAGTCTCAAAGTGAGTGCTGGGTATCGTGCTGCCCGCCCCGCCTAAACGTAGCGTGCCGAGCTGGGCGGAGCGGGAAAAGGGGAAATTTACTTCGGCCAGGTCTGCTGTTGTTGCGGCGGCGGTTGGGGAGGAAAGGGCGTCGTTGGCTGCTGTCCAAATCCAGTTCCCGCCAAAGGTTGTGGCGGGCCTTGCTCTGCTTCCTTCAGTTGTTTGTTGAGTATAAATCCCCCCTGCTTGTAGTGAATGGAATAAATTTCTCAACAAACACTAAAAATCTCCGGAGCTTGCTCCGGTTGGGATTTTTAATTTCTCCCGTTTCTTTTCCAGTATCCAGACCAGCACAAAAATAATGAGGGTTGAGACGCCCAGCAAGACCAAGCCGGTTACGGTACCGGTATCCAGTACAAAAAAGACTAAGGCTAAATAGATTGCCAAGAGGACAAATTCCACCACCAGGAGCAGTTTGCTGTTCATAGCGCTGGAAGAAGCTTCCCTATATATAAAAATAGTTGTTTTTGGGAAAATATATGGGGTAATCAAAAAGTTTAAAAAGAGGCCTTTATCTAGACCGTTCAGAATGAGATTTACCTGGTTTATACCATTTTTGTTACTGTTGTCATTCACGACCATTGCTGTGGATGAAGTGCTGACGGCAGCAACTCCGCTTACGGTTTCCATTCTCACCGATAAGGATTCCGGAATAGCGCCCTTGGAAATTCATTTCCAGGCGAACAGTTCTACCATTTCTGCAGAAACAGTTTCGTATTCCTGGGATTTTGAAGATGATGGCATTATTGATAGTACTGAACCATCTCCTGCTCATGCCTATTCCCAGGAAGGCAGCTTTACGGCCCGCGTTACCATCACCACGGCCACGAATGAAACAGCAACTGCTACCCAGTCAATAGTCGTTACTGCCCCTAAACCACAAATCACTATTACCCTGAAAGCCAATCCTGCCGGGGGAGTAGCTCCTTTAGGCGTGCAGTTCATCGCTGCCGCGGTGGGAAAAGAGCCGCTCAGTTATTCCTGGTATTTTCAGGCAGATGGAACCGTTGACAGCACCAGCCCAAGCCCATCATTTACGTTCGACAATGCTGGTGTATATAACGTTACTCTTACAGTTACTGATGCCAGTGGAAATTCCTTCCAGAAAATCGAGTCGATTACCGTCACCGCCTTTGATTCCAAACTGGAACTGTCATCATACTTTCCGGATGAAGTGAAGAAAGGGGAAAATAAAATTACCGTCATTATCAAGAATGGGGGGGAAAAGATTTTAACCGACATTACGGCTAGGATAGTGGGCACGGGGGTGCAGCACATGAGTTCTACCACTATCCCTGCCCTCCAGCCGGGAGAGGAGGATTCGCTGACGCTAACAGTCAATGTGGTCTTGAAGACAAAATTGGGCGAGGCTACCCTCAAAGTTCTGGATAAAACTTTCCCGGTCAATCTGACCGTGGTCAAAGAGATCGAATATAACCAAGAAGAATTAGAAACCCAGTTCAATCTCCTCAAGGAAAAATTACAGGAGCAGGAGAACATCTTCAGTAGCAAGAATGCTGAGAAATATTTAGTCAGTGAGATCTATGAAAGCGGCATCAAGCCGACGAAGAAGCAGATGCAGGACGTCCAGGGGCAATTATTGACAGGAAAGTTAGCAGATGCTAAGGTAAATCTTGACCTCCTGAGCACGGCTATTAATGATATCACGCAAAGTTTGGCGCAGGCGCAGAAGCTGAAAGTGAGCAAGCTGCAGTGGTTTAAGGATAATATTTCCACCATCTCGGCCATTATTATTGCGTTTGGTGTAGTTGGTGGAGCGATAGCCGCCTGGGCCAAGAAAGCCAAAACTGGGGCAGAGAAGTTGACGGAGACGGTCAAGCAGAAATTGGTGGCCAAGAAGAATGGTACTCATTCACCGGAACAAAAGGCGGAGCATCATCCGGAACAGCATGCTGAGCATCAGCCGCCCGAAGAGCCGAAAGCGGAAGGGAAGGAAGAAGCTCCCCAGGTGAAGAAAAAGGTCTCTAAGAAGAAAAGGAAGAAGAAGGAAGGCGAAGGGTTGCCCACGAGTGAATCATCGCCACAATAATTCTCACCCCATCAGCTCATCAATCTCTTTGGCTACTTCCTGCACGCGGGAAAACAGCGCTTCCATGTCCTGATGGACATCTTTAATCAGGCTTTCCATGGTCCGTTCCCGCAGGATGTAACCCCCTCGACGTTCCTTCATCACGATGCCGGACTCCAGGAGCCTTTCCAGATGATGGATGACCGTGCTCCTGCTCAGGTTTAAGCGCTCGGCAATCTCATCAGAGCTAAGAGGCTTATTCTGCCGGGCAGTTTTTACCAGGGTGATAAACACCCGGAAACAGCTGCTGTCCCGATCCCGCAGGTTAAACAAGCCCAGGGAATTGCCCAACCACTGTAATTCATCGTTGATGTTCCGAGTGTCTCCCTTGCGGATGTTGATGATGGTTATTCTTTGGCTCATCAGTGGCCTGAATACTTTGCACCTTTTAAACTTTTCCCTTTTTCTTCCGTAAAGTTTATATACTAGTTCTATTTCAAGTAGTCAAAGTTGGCTTAAAGTAAACAAATAAGATACACAAACAATATACACAAGCAATGGCAGGACAACTTCAACCGGGAAGTGCAGAAACTGATGAAGCTAATGAAGCGCTGGCTGAGCAAGCTCCGCAGCCTGATCCGCTGCAGGAAATGACCGACTTGCTGAAGCGGACACAAGCAAACTTTGAGAATTACCGCAAGCAAACTGAGAAACGGAGCGAAGAAATGCAGCAGCTCGCCGCCAAAGGAGTGCTGCTCCAGCTGCTTCCGGTCGTGGATAATTTTGAATTGGCGCTGAAGAATACGCAGCGTCCGGAAGAGTTCGTCAAAGGCATGGAATTGATTTATTCCCAATTCATCACGCTGCTGGAAGGGCAAGGCGTAGAGCCCATCGTCACGGAACAGCAAGTGTATGATCCCTATCTTCATGAAGCCCTACTGAAAGTGGAGTCGGAATTGCCGGAGAATAGAATCATTGAAGAATTTCAGAAAGGCTATCTGTTAGGAGGCAGAGTGTTGCGGCATGCCCGAGTCAAAGTAAGTTCCGGCAGGAAAAAACAGGAACAAACACCGATGAAAAACGAACAAAAATAAACAACAGGTGAACAAAACATGGCAAAAAATCAAGGGGCAACGATTGGCATAGATTTAGGAACAACCTTTTCGGCAGTGGCCGTCATGGAAGGGGGTACATCAACCATCATACCCAATGCCGAGGGAGGGAGGATAACTCCTAGTGTCGTGCATATCAAAGATAATGAAGTCATTGTCGGGCAAGTCGCCCGAAACCAGGCGATTGTCGATCCTGCCCATACCATTCGTTCGATCAAGAGGAAGATGGGCAGTAATGAAAAAATCGAGATTGACCGCAAGGACTATACCCCGGAACAAATTTCAGCAATGATCCTGCAGAAATTAAAGCGCGATGCGGAAGCGTACCTGGGACAGCCGGTCAAGAATGCGGTGATTACTGTTCCGGCCTACTTTAACGATGCGCAGCGGCAGGCAACTAAAAATGCCGGCGAGATTGCCGGATTGAACGTGCTGCGGATAATTAACGAGCCGACTGCGGCCAGTTTAGCCTATGGCTTAGACAAACAGGATAAAGAACATACCATTTTAGTCTTTGATTTTGGCGGCGGTACCTTTGACGTTTCCATCCTCGAGCTGGGTGGTGGGGTATTTGAAGTGAAAGCTACCAATGGTGACAATTTCTTAGGCGGGGATGACATTGATGAACTGATCATGGAATTCATTATGGACAAATTCAGGAAGTCAACGGGAATAGACCTGCATAAAGATCCTACCGTGATACAGCGGCTGAAGGAAGCGGCGGAAAAAGCCAAGATTGAATTGTCGTCAAAAACCAAAGTGGAAATCAACATCCCTTTCATTACTGCTGACCAGCACGGGCCCAAACACCTTAAGGAAGAATTGACCCGGGCAAAATTTGAGGAGCTGATCGCACCCATCCTGAAACGGCTGGAAGGGCCGACCAGGAATGCGCTCAAGGATGCCGGATTAAGCGTCGAGAAAATGAACAAGATCATTTTTGTCGGCGGAAGTACCCGGATTCCCGCCGTGCAGGAGTTAGTCAAGCGCCTGACCGGGAAGGAAGGAGATAAATCCGTCAACCCAGATGAAGCAGTAGCAGTCGGAGCAGCCATTCAGGCTGGTGTTTTAGGCGGGGAAGTTCGGGATATACTCTTGTTGGATGTAACGCCTCTGACGTTAGGGATTGAAACTCTGGGCGGCGTCCTGACCAGGATGATTGAGAGGAATACCACCATTCCCACCAAGAAATCGCAGATCTTCAGCACGGCTGCTGACAACCAGCCGGCGGTGACGATTCGGGTTGCGCAGGGTGAACGGCCGATGTTTGCCGACAATAAAACGCTGGGGCAATTTGACCTGGTGGGCATCCCGCCTGCTCCCCGCGGCGTGCCACAGATCGAAGTGACCTTTGACATTGACGCCAATGGGATTGTGCACGTCATGGCCAAGGATCTGGGGACGAGCAAGGAGCAGAAGATTGTGATTACCGGTTCCGGCGCCCTGAGCAAGGACGAAGTGGAGCGGATGAAAGAGGAAGCCAAGAAGAATGAAGCGGAAGACGAGAAACGAAGAGCCAGGATTGACGCTGAGAACAATGCTGACGCGGTGTTGTATCAGAACAGGAAAGTGCTGGAAGAGTTTGGCGATAAAGTTGACGCGGACACCAGGAAGAAGATTGAAGATAAGTTGAAGGATCTGGAGGAAGCGCGGAAAGGCGAAGATCCGCAGGAAATAAATAAAAAAATTGAAGCTTTGAACAAAGCGATGCAGGAGATCGGCAGCAAGATGTACCAGCAGGCCGGAAGCAAAGCGGGAGCCGGGGAGGCCGGAGGCGGAGCCGGAACGGGCAGTGATGCTGAAGCCGGAAAGAAAGCGGCCGGGCTGGATGATGAGAACGTGGTTGATGCGGAGTTTAAGGAGAAGACGTAGGGAGAAAGAATAAATAGTCTGGAGAAAAATGGTCAGCCTCGATGAGCAGATTTACCTTCCGGTCTGGATGTCAAGGACAGTTTTATTCTGCGGCAGTTATTCTTCACAGCTCCCTCCCGCTTCCTGAACGGTTTTGTAGCCTAAGCTTCGTCGGCACCCAATTCGCCACCAAAGTCTTCCAGGATGGTGATTTGGTGGAAGTGGACGCCAGCCAAGGCATCGTACGAAAACTCTCATGAAAGAACAACCAGTCCTGGAAGGATACAAAGAACTGCTGGAAGACCTAAAATCCCTCCTCACCAAAGGCAAATATCAGGCCTATAAAGCGGTCGATAATATTTTAGTACAGACTTATTGGCAGATGGGGGAAAGGGTTGCCCGGGAGGAGCTGAAATTTAGAGAAAGAGCGGATTATGGGAAGCATTTAGTCGAGAGGTTGGCGGTGGATCTGGGTTTTTCCCGACCAGTTTTCTACAAAATAGTCCAATTTTACAAAGCCTATCCGAATGTCTTGACACTGTCGAGACAATTAAGTTGGTCTCATTATCAGGAGTTCCTGATCATGTCGAACGCTTCTGAGAGGGATTTTTATGAACAGCAGATAATTCAAAATGGATGGAGCATACGGATTTTACGCCAACAAATTAAAAACAAGGTCTATCAGAGGGTAGCAAAGAAGGGGACCATGGTTATTAAAAGAAAGTTCCCTCTCCAAGTGGTAGAGCCAGAACAAGTATTTAAAGATCTTTATCACTTTGATTTTCTCAACTTAAAGAAAAATTACCGAGAATACGACTTAAAAAGCGCTTTACTTAATAAACTAGAACAATTCCTCCAGGAACTAGGACCAGATTTTTTTGTTGGGAGAAGAGAAGTGCCCCTACTGATTGGAGGGAATTATGATAAAGTTGATTTAGAGTTATTCCACGCTGGCCTGCTCTGTTATGTTCTGGTGGAAATCAAAATAGAGTCTTTCCAGCATAAACATATTAGCCAGATGTATTCGTATCTTAACTGGTATAGGCAACACAAGATGCAGCGGGGGCAACGACCGCCTATTGGCTTAATAATCTGTAAAACCAAGGACGAAGAAACAGTTCACTACGCGTTAGGCGGTCTGAAAAAGGAGATTTTTATTGCTGAGTACCAAACCAAGTTGCCTTCCAAGGAGGAGATTAAACGGCTACTGCAATGAAAAAAGCGATATCAGACTTAACGAACTATCCTGAACTCTTACAGGACTTAAAATCCCTCCTCACCAAAGCTCAATATCAGGCCTATAAAGCGGTCGATAACCTGCGTGTCCAAACCTACTGGCAAGTAGGAGAAAGAATTGTCCGAGAAGAACTGCAGCATAAAGATAAAGCTGACTATGGCCAAAAATTAATCACTTCTTTGGCCACGGACCTGGGCTTTTCTAAAGCAAATTTACATAATATGATCTTGTTTTACCGAACATATCCAATCGTCCAGGCAGTGCCTAGACAATTAAGCTGGACACATCTTGTTAGCTTGTTATATCTTCACAATAAAACCGAGAGAATTTTTTATGAGCAGGAAATTGTCAGAAACGGGTGGAGCAGCAGACAGTTAGAACAAAAAATCAAGAACCAGTTGTACCAAACCACAGCTAAAAAAGGTAGTTTAATCATAACACAGAAATTACCTTTAACAATAATTGAACCTGAGCAGGTCTTTAAAGATGCCTACAATTTTAATTTTTTGGATTTACAACAGGACTATACAGAAAAAGATCTTAAAGACGCTCTGCTACTTAAATTAGAAAGATTTATTCAGGAACTAGGTCCGGACTTCTTTGTCGGAAGAAGAGAAGTGCCCCTACTGATTGCCGGAAATTACGATAAAGTCGATTTGGAACTCTTTCACGCTGGTCTCTTATGTTATATCCTAGTAGAAATCAAGACCGAACCATTCCAGCATCAGCATGTTAGTCAGATGTACTCTTACCTTAACTGGTACAAACAACATAAATTACGACCAAGGCAACGACCTCCCGTGGGACTGATCATTTGCAAGACGAAAGACGAAGAAACTGTTCACTATGCGTTAGGCGATTTAAAGAAAGAGATTTTCATAGCTGAATATAGTGCCAGACTTCCTTCTAAAGATAAAATAAAGAGAATATTACACCAATGACTGTCCCCACCCTTTCCGACTGCCAGGCCCTCTTCACCCAGTACCAAGTCCCCGGAACGGTCCGAGTCCATTGCCAGACCGTCCATAAAGTTGCGGTCTTCCTGGCAGAAAAATTGGTGACACAGGGATATCCTTTAGATTTACAGATTGTCCGGCCTTTTTCCCTTCTTCACGATTTCATGAAAGCAGTGGTGCTGGAACGATTGGATGGGCCACCCTATAATTACATTCCCACACCGGAAGAAGTGCAAAAGCATCAACAGCTACGGCAGCAGTATGCCGGGAAATCAGAAACCTATGTTGCCTACCTGATCCTGAAGGAGAACTATCCGGAATTTGCCCACTTGTTTCTGGAACTGGATGAATTGACCCGAAATCCAGCCGCCCTGGTTCGGGAAGAAACTAAATTCATTCATTACGTGGACTGGCGGGTACTGGGGAATAAAGTCGTGCCGCTGAAGGAGCGGATGAAATATATTTACAAACGGTATGGAACGTGGATTCGCCGGAATAAGATTGATTGGCCGGCCACGAAGCGGGAACAGCAGCAGTATGAGAAGAAGATTTTTAAGCAGCTCTCGTTTATGCCGGAAGAATTGGGAAAACAGGTATTGTTATGAACATGGCCGACAAAGACTATTATAAAAAACTGGGAGTAGAACGGCAGGCAACCAAAGACGATATTAAAAAAGCCTTCAAGAAGCTGGCGATGAAATATCATCCCGATCGGGCGCCCGATGACAAGAAAAAAGAGTATGAAGAGAAATTCAAGGAAATCAATGAAGCCGTCTCGGTTCTCGGTGATGATAAAAAGCGAGCACAGTACGACCAGTATGGTTCAGCTGCCTTCCAGCCGGGCGCCGGCTTTGAAGGGTTTGACTTTTCCGACGTGATGTCACAATTCCGATCCGGCACCTTTGGCAACTTTGATGACATTTTTGAGCATGTCTTTGGCGGCGGGGGAAGAAGAACGCGGGCGAGAAGGGGAGCCGACTTACTGTATGAAACGGAAATCACCCTGGAAGAAGCAGCCAAAGGAGCTGAGAAGACGATTCAGTTCAATAAACTGGAGCATTGCCGTGCCTGTGACGGTAAAGGCGCCTTGAAATTTGAAACCTGCCACCATTGCCAGGGCTCAGGCTACCTGCAACGCACGACGAGAACCGCCTTTGGCATCTTCCAGCAGTCGGGACCCTGTGGCAGCTGCCGCGGCCAGGGTGAAGTTGCCCAGGATTCCTGTGCAGAATGCCAGGGAGAAGGCCTGCTCCGGAAAAAGAAAAAGCTGGAAGTGAGTATTCCTGCCGGGGTGGAAAGCGGCCTGCGCTTGCGGGTTGCCGGTGAGGGCGAAGTGGGTGAGCAGAACGGCCCGCCCGGAGATTTATACCTGCAGGTGCAGATCAAGAACCATCCCTATTTCCAGCGGGAGGGAATGAATTTATATCTGACCGTGCCCCTTTCCTTTACCCAAGCTGCCCTCGGAGATGAGATTGAAGTTCCTACTATTGACGGGAAAGCAATCCTGAAAATTCCTGCCGGGACGGATTCCGAGACAATTTTCCGGATGCAGGGGAAAGGGATACCTTCACTGCGTCATACCGGTCGGGGTGATCAGCTGGTGAAAGTGAAGATTGAAGTTCCTAAGAAATTAAGCAGGAAGCAGATGGAGCAGATTAAAGAGCTGCATGAAGAGAAAGCCAGCAAAGGATTTTTGAAAAGGATGTTTGGGTGAAACTTATGCCGCCAAAATACAAGCAGCGATGCGCCTTGTGCCGGAAGAACATGGTGCTAATGTATTCTTCCCGGCAGTTTCCCATCTGCACCTCCTGTCACATGAAACAGATTGAAGATCCCGTCACCGATCCGGCCTATAAAGAACTGCTGGACCTTCCCCGGGAGCTGTATGAACAGTCGTCGTTCCTGCGGAATATCAAGCGAGCTTACCTCCAGTATCACTCCCTGAGCGAGAAACAAATTGAAGTGTTTAAAAAAGTGGCGGGGGAGATGAGGAAGATGAAGAAGGGTGAGGGACAGAAAGAAGAAATGAAGAATGGGGAAGTGAAGAAAGGCGAGGGGCGGAAGGAAGAAGGAACGAAAGAAAAGGTGGAAAATGAGGGGTTGAAGAAAGGCAGGGTACAGACAGAAGAAGGAACAAAAGAAGAGACAAACAAAAGAGTTGTGGTTCAGAGAGTGAAGAAGCGGAAGAAAGCTGGTTAATTTTCCTTGCCTCAGCAGAGAATGCACCCTCGCAACCTTTATTAACTTTCCAAAAATACCCCTGTACGTAAAATGAGCCCTCAATCCGCCCGGCAAACTCTGGGAATGAACGTCATCCCGACTCATTATACGCTCCAGTTTGAGCCTGATTTCCGGACGTTTCGATTCAAGGGGAAAGCGACCATTAACGTCGAGGTTAAAAAACCAGCCAGAATCATCAAAATCAATGCCCGGGAACTGAAGATAACCAACGTTCTCTGTAACAAGCTCCCGGGATCAATCCATCAGGACGACCAGCGGCAGGAATTGACTTTCACCTTCCCACAGACCATCCAGGGGAAAGCACAGTTAGAGATTGAATTTTCAGGTTACCATAATGAGAAGATGTATGGCTTCTACCGCAGCAAATACACCCTGAATGGCAAAGACACCTATCTGCTCACTACCCAATTTGAAGCTGCCAATGCCCGAACTGCTTTTCCCTGCTTTGACGAGCCGGCTCTGAAAGCGACGTTTGACGTAACGCTGGTCGTTGATAAAAGCATGACGCCGTTGTCCAATATGCCGGTGAGGGAAGAAAAAGCACTGAACAACAAGAAGCAGGTCACTTTCCAGCGCACGCCCCGCATGTCGACGTACCTACTCTATATGGGCGTGGGCAATTTCAAATCCTTGATGACGAAGCACCGCAACATTGATCTTCGCATCTTTACCATGCCTGACAAACTTCATTTGGCCCGCCTGCCCCTGCACTTTACCAGGACTTTCCTGAAATTCCTGGAAGACTATTTTAAGATTCCCTATCCCCTGCCCAAACTTGATATCATTGCCATTCCCGATTTTGCTGCCGGGGCGATGGAAAACTGGGGCGCCATTACCTTCAGGGAAATTGCCCTCTTGGGTGATGACCATACCTCCGTTGCCGTCAAGCAGCAGATTGCCATCACCATTGCCCATGAGTTAGCCCACCAATGGTTTGGCAACCTGGTGACGATGGGATGGTGGGAGGATCTCTGGCTGAATGAAAGTTTTGCCACCTTCATGAGTTATAAAACGGTAAATGCGGCCTATCCAGACTGGGATTTGCCCTTGCAGTATTACAGCGATACCATCGCTGATGCCCTGAATGCGGATCAGCTGGACTCAACTCATCCCATCAATGTTGACGTCAAGACGCCGGCGCAGGTGGATGAAATCTTTGACCGCATCAGTTATGATAAAGGCGGCAGCATCCTGCAGATGCTGGAAAAGTATGTGGGGGAAGAAATATTCCGCCAGGGGTTGCAGCGTTACCTGAAGAAGCATGCCTACGGCAATGCGGTAAAAGAAGATTTGTGGGTTGCCATCCAGCAGGAATATGGGAAGGAAAATCTTACCGCGCTGATGAAGAACTGGATCCTGCAGCCGGGCTATCCGCTGGTGAAAGTGCAGAGAAGCAAGCAGGGCTATGTTCTGGAGCAGAAACGCTTTACGCTGCTGGGCAGGAACTATTCCCAGTGGTGGCTGGTGCCGGTGACCTATCAGTCGGGGAAGGACGTGAAAAAAGTATTGCTCAAGGAAAACAGGATTATTCTTCCCGAGCAGGCCGAATCCATTAAACTCAACCTCAACCAGAACGGCTTTTACCGCGTGCAATATCCGCCGGAACTGCTGCAGAAGATCGGGAAAGACATTCACGGGAAGAAACTCTCGGCGTTAGATGCCGCTGGGGTAGAAGATGACTTTTATGCTCTAGTGGCAGCGGGTGAAGTGCCGGTAAAAGAGTATCTGGAGTTTGTGCGAAATTATTGTCTCGATGCTCGCTATCCGCTGGACCTGGCCGTGTCGTTGCATTTGACCTCTTTGCATCGTTTCTTCTTTGGGAAACCAACAGCTCAGCCGTTAGCGGCTGCCATTGCCAAAGTCAGCCTGCTTTACCATCAGCGCCTGCTGCAGCGGTTGGGATGGAACAGGAAAAAAAATGAAAAAAATACGGACACCATGCTACGGGCGGTGACCATAGTCTCCCTGGGCTTTCTGAATCATAAAGAGACATTACAGCAATTCTCGTTGTTGTTCCAGAAGATCAGGAAAAATCAGGCCGTTGATCCCAACCTGCGGGGAGCGGTTTATGCCTTAGCTGCCTGGCAGGGAGATGAAGAGACCTATTCGTATTTCCTGGAGCGGTACAAGCAGGAGAAACTGCCGGAAGAGAGCCGGAAACTGTTGCGCGCCTTAGGGATGTTTAAAGACGTGGCGTTGTTAAAGAAAGCGCTGGATTTATCGCAATCTTCCACGGTGCGCTTACAGGATTCGTTAGTCCTGCCGTTGACGATTTCCGCGAACGTGTACGGCTCTTCGTTACTCTGGCCCTGGACTAAGCACAACTGGCCGCAGTTCCTGAAAAAATACAGCAGCGGGACGCACCTGTTGTCGCCTTTGGTCAATAACCTGGCGGGGATTGATACGGAAGAAGTGAAAAAGGATGTGCAGCAGTTCTTGTCAGCCAGGGAAAATTTCCGGGAGGACATTACACTGGCGCTGAAGCAGACAGTGGAAAAGATTGAAGTGAATATGAAATTTCTGCAGAGAAATTCTTAGGAAAATTCCTGGAAAAATCTTCAACACACTTAAAACATTCAACACACTTCCTTTACCTTATCCACCCGCACTGTAAACTTCACTCTTGAAATTAGCGGATGGGTAATCACCGGGCTGGTCTGTCCTTCTTCCACTGTTACGACCTCTTCACTCAGCACTTTTCCCGTCGTTTTCTTGATGAAGTGGAAAGGAATGGTGGCTTTTTGACCGGGACAGTACAAGGGAATGCTGCCCACTTTCCATTCCAAGGCTCCTGCTGCCGTATAACTGCCCTGCGTTCTCGCTAACGTATATTTCTCGCCATCGCTGGTAGTGACGTCTACCGTTTCAACGGTACATTTCTTGGCACAGGCCGTGTTGTAGAGTGATGCTATGGTTTTACAGGCGTTGTCGATGCATAATGTTCCACTGGCACAGTCGGCATTTACAGTACATTCGCCGCTGGTGGAAGGCAGCTTGGCTGGTGTTGTTGTCGGCGCTGCAGCAGGAGCAGAAGGTGGTGCTGCCGGGGGGGAAGTTGTCGATGTGGGGGTAGTAGGAACTGCCGACGCTTGTTCCGCTCCTTCTTTGGTACGGACAAACTCTTTCTGCGAAGGAACGCAGCCGAATAATAATAATAATAATAATAATACTGCCAGTAAAAGAACGTATACAATGGTGATTTTCTTCATAACCGACTTTGAAACAGGGATTGTTATATAAAGATTATTGCGCTGGAGCCTCATAGAAACCCTGCGAAGAGCGCCAGTCAGCTATCCTACCACTTCCACCTTCCGCAACAGCTCTTCCATCCCTTCCTTGTGCCCAGCTCCCACCACCGTCAGAATTTTCTTGCCGGGATGATGGCGCAGGAGGCTGATTAATTGCCTGACCATGTACTTATTCCTTTCTTCCACCAGCACCCGATAGACGTTGGGATAGCGCTTCTTCAACTCTTTCATCAGCGAGGAAATCATTTCCCGTTCGGGCACTTTCTTCAAATCCCATTTGCTCAGGCCGAGTTTCTTTAATTGTTGCCGCGGGAAGAACAGGCCGGAAAGCAGGTCGGCAACAAAACGCCCTTTCTCTTTCCAGGTCAGGCTTGATGAGAACCTTCGTAAGGTAATGTGGATGGGTTGGTCAATGAAGGCCACTTCCAGTTTATGTTTCCGAGCCAATTCCAGGGCAGTTTTCATCTCCGCGCCGGGAGAGACACCCACCATTTTCCCCAATTTCTGCTGCAGGTACTGCCCGACCTTGGCAAACAGGTAGCCCTTGACGCCAAAGCGGAAGATGTGGCTCAGGGAAAGCTCGCTGTTCTCTTCCTGCAGCAGGGCAGCAGCACGTTGAAAGTCCAGTTCCACGGCAATCAGGTCGGGCTTCTCTTCCTCAATGTACTTCCTGATTTCCTTGCTGCTTTCCTGAGCGATATGGCTGGTGCCGATGAGATGGAGTTTCATGGTATTAGGGTAGCAGAGAAATACTACCTCTACTACTACCTCTTCTACTACTCCATTATAGAAAAGTATTTAAACTTACGGTCTTTCAGCAGCCTAAAGTGAGGTGATGTTCCATGTTAAAGATGAAAAAGGTATCGGAAGCGTATGATTTGAAAGTGTTTACGGATGCCGGCGATTTTTTCGGTGAAGTGGAAGACTGTATTGTCCAGGGGAATAAGGTGGCCGGCTGGAAGATCCGCGCCAGCAAGAATTCCTACCTGAGCAGCGTGCTGGGCAGCGCCAAAGGCGTGATCGTGCCGCACCAGCTGGTCAAAGCGATGGGCGATGTGCTGGTGATTTCCAAAAGTGCCGCGCCGGTGGGCGGAGCGCCGGAAGGAGAGGAAAAGTAAGCATGTACTTCAACAAGTGGTATCAGGATCTGGTGCATTACCGTTACCTGCAGGGAGAGCTGCAAGAGCTGGAACAGTTTCTGCCTGTGGCGGCGTGATTCTGGTGGGTAAATGAAAGAGATTTTTCAAAAAAGACCCCTAAGTACAAAATATCTGTGTTACTTTATTCTCCTGCTGGTGGGCTTCACTTTGTTTCATCTGCTTTGGATAGCACAAAAAACAAGCGAGTCGGGAGTTGGTGCTATTGATGATTCCTTCCTGCCGCTGATCGTCGCATCCTTTGGTGTGCTCATACTTTCAGCATTATTGTGCTGGGATTTTTTCGTTCAGAAAGGAAAGCATAGAACATTTGCTATTCTCTTTATCCTCATCAATGTGTTTCTGTTTTATAGCGTATTATCTCTATTCATAACCAACTTTTTTCAGTTTGTAGAAGGCCTCTTTACCCCACTCTGTTGCTAAATAGTGGATAAGGGTGCTTATTTGTTCATCAGATCATTAAAAATCATTGAAGCCAACAGGACCAGCACGGTAACGATTGCCGTCAGAAGTTCTCCCGTCTGTTGACATGAAATTACAATCAAGTATGCTCACCAGAGGATGCTGATGATATAGAGAGAAAATTTAATGATACGCAGAGATTGTGGTTCCATTCTTTTCAGAGTATGCCGAGAATCTTAAGAATAAGAAGTACAGCAGCGACGATCACAAAAAGAGCTGCCAGGTAGGCAATAATGTCTTTCATGGGCAATGAACTAAGAAAAACCAGCCTAAATATAAACTTTCCCCCAAATATTTATAAACCACCCCCTTCCTGAAGAGCATAAACCGCTATAACTACTCCTCTCCCACCGTTGATCGAGTAGGAGGTTGCCATGGAGAAAGAACAAATTCAGAAAGCCTTGCAGGAACTGGCGCAGCAGCCCAAGAGAAAGTTCACCCAATCCTATGACCTGATCATCAATCTTAAAAACATTGACATCAAGACCAATCCGCTGGATTTCTTTGTCCCGCTGCCTTACCCCCAGGGAAAAGTGGTGAAAGTGGCGGCCTTTGTCGCCCAGGAATTAGCCGAGCCGGCCAGCAAATTCTGTGACTTAGCAATTAAAGAAAGTGATTTTCCGCAGTATGCCAATAAAAAAGCGGCAAAGAAACTGGCCGGGGAATACGACTATTTCATTGCGCAAGCCAACCTGATGCCTAAGGTAGCAGCCGGATTCGGGAAAGCGCTGGGCACGCGGGGAAAGATGCCCAATCCCAAGCTGGGCTGTGTTGTTCCTCCGACTGCTAATCTCGATGCGCTCACCAAAAAACTGCGGCAGGCGGTCCGCCTGCAGGCCAAGAAAGCCACCAACATGCAATGCCTGGTGGGAAAAGAAGACCAGCCTGCCGAGCAGGTCCTGGAGAACATCCTGACGATTTACAATACTATTGTCAAACAACTTCCTAACGAGCAGCAGAACATCAGGGAAGTGCTCCTGAAATTAACCATGGGAAAACCGGTGAAGCTCTAAATGGTCAGCCCGGCAAAGGTGGAATTTGTACAGAAGTTAACGGAAGAGATTCGTGCCTCGCCCATCGTTGGGCTGGTCAACATGCAGAACCTTCCCGCCGCCCAGCTGCAGCGGATGCGGGCGCTGTTGAGAACGCAGGGCGTTACTCTCACCATGACCAGAAAGAAGCTGTTGCAGCGGGCCTTTGACGGATCACAGCAGCAGAACATCCACAAATTGGCTGAGAAAATGAAAAGTATGCCCGCTTTGCTGTTAACGAAAAGCAATCCCTTTGCCCTGTACAAGACTATCCAGAAGAATAAGTCCGAAGCGCCTGCCCGGCCGGGACAAATCTCGCCAAAAGATATCATGGTGAAAGCCGGTCCCACCAACTTTGCCCCCGGGCCGATCATTTCCGAGCTGGCCGCAGTCGGCATCAAGACCAAAGTCGAGGGCGGAAAATTAAGCATTATCGCCGACACGACGATCGTCAGGGAAGGGCAGCCCATTTCCCCGAAAGTGAGCGAGACCCTTAAACGGCTGGATATCAAGCCGATGGAGATTGGGCTGGATGTAGTGGCCGTCTGGGAGAAGGGCCTGGTATTTGATGCCAGGCAGCTGCACATTGATGAAGTGGAATATGCTCAAAACATTACGCAGGCAGCCCAGTGGGCGATGAATGTAGCGATCGAAGTGGCCTATCCCACAACGGAGACCACGGAACTGCTGCTGCAGAAGGCCTTCCAGGATGCCAAAGCTATAAGTTTAGAGTTGAATATCATCACTGATCTGACGGCCGGCGATATCCTGGCCAAAGTGGAGCGGGAAGCGTTGGCGATCATTGCCGAAGGGAAGATTGAAGTTCCGGAAAAGCCATCGGAAGAGAAGCTGCCGGTAGAAAAAACAGCAGCGGAGAGAGTAGTTGTTGCCCCCTTGGTCCAGGAAGAGAAAAAAAGTGGGAGTGCTGAAGTGAAAAAAGAAAAGAAAGAATTGCCTCATTCACCGCTGCCTCGTCCTACTCCTGCACAACCACAGAAACCGCATCCCAAGCAGGGAACTGTGACACAGGATGAAGCTGCTCAGCTGTTGACAGCTTTACAGAAGAAAGGTACACTACGATAATGGAGGGATTAAAAATGGAATACATCTACAGTGCCATGTTGTTGCATAAAGCAGGCAAAGAAGTCAATGAAGATAACGTCAAGAAAGTTCTGACCGCTGCCGGCGTGAAGGCCGATGAGGCCCGCGTGAAAGCGCTGGTGGCCGCGTTACAGGGCGTGAACATTGACGAGGCGATCAAAAAAGCAGCCGTCACTGCACCCGTCGCCGTGGCCGCCGCTGCTCCTGCCGCAGCCAAGCCCGAAGAGGGCAAGAAAAAAGAAGAAAAGTCAAAAGAAGATGAAAAGAAAGCTGAAGAAGCTGCCGCTGCCGGATTAGGCGCGCTGTTCGGCTAGAGATGCTTTTTCTTTTTTTTCCTTTTTTGACTTACCACCACATGGAGACCGAGTCATCAGACCAGCGCGCGGAATGGCGACAGAAGAAACAAGAGCTCGCCCAGCTGCGGGAACAGCTCAGCTTGCGGCAGGAAGAGAAAGAGAAAGCGTTCCACGAATTCAAGCTTCTTCACGATAAAATCAAAGCACATACTGCCCGCCTTACGCAGCTGAAGCAGGAACGGGACAATTTAACGCAGCACGTGAAAGCAGTGAAGGGAGAGCGCGACCAGTTTAACCTGGCCGCCCGGGAAAAGTCGGAGCAGCGGAAGAGCGTGGAAGAAAAACAAGAGCAGGTCTATTCCCACCTGAAAGTCCGGGAGAATCCGCGGGCGCTTAAAGCGGAAATCCGGCGCCTTGAGACTAAAATTGAGACGGAAGCGCTGCCGTTTACCAAAGAGCAGCAGATTACCAAGCAGATCAAGGTGCTGAAGGTGCGCGCGAAAGCCTTGGAGCAGGTCGAGCAGGTGCAGAAAGAAATGACCCTGGCTGCGGCCGACTTCTCGCAGGCACGGCGAGTGGCCCAGGAGTCGCACCACCAGGTGCAGAAGCTGGCGGAACAGTCGCAGCAGAAGCATGAAGAAATGAATCAGTTGTATGACGAAATCCGAACGTGGCGCGAGCAGGAGAAGCCGTTGGCAGGGAAGCATCGGCAGTTGAGAGAGCAATATCAGCAAGTGCGCAAGGCGCTGGAGCTGGTTTCGGCCCGGGTTCAGAAGTTGAATAAATCATTTTGGGAGGAGGAAGAAAAGAGTTTTAATGAGAAAGTGCGGGAGAAAACCGCGGCAGTGCAGGAAAAATTGAAGGCAAAGAAGAAATTAAGCATGGACGACATTCTGGCCTTTCAGGCCAGTAAGGAATGAAACGACTTCTGGTGAGAAGGCGGCAATCTCACTCCACCTTCCCCAGCAAGTCCGTCTTGGAAATGATGCCTTTCACCTCACCTTTCTCGGCCACCAGAACCACCGGATGATCCCGCAGCAGTTCCAACAGCACCGTCAAGCCCGTCTTGGGCGAAACTATCGGCGGGGCCTCTTCCATAACTTCTGCCGCCTGCAGCGTGGCAATTCTGCCGGGATGTTCCGCGATAGCATTGAGAATACTACCTTCCGTTAAAATGCCCACCACTTTCTCTTTCGATAAAACTGGCACTTGAGAAATGCCGCGCTTCTTGATAGCTTTGATGATCTCTTTGATCTTGTCGTTCGCCTGGACGAAAACAACCTTGCTGTTCATCACCTCCCGGGCTTTGGTTTCGTTACTGTTTCTGAGCTGATCTAAAGCAGCAAAGATTTGTTGGGCTTTGGTAAAAGAGGGATCAAGTTTTCCGGCTTCGATCTTGGCAATTAAACTTTGGGATACTCCGGCACGATTGGCTAATTCTTTCTGGTTGAGGTGATATTTCTTGCGTAGTTTTTTGATCTCTTCCAGAGCTCGGTTGGCCATGAACTAGCTTGATAGTACTGGACTTTATTAAATTTTCCCCTGGAATTATTCCGATCAGAATATTACGGTCACGATACTTTATATACCACCAAGGCTGCTCCATCACCATTATCAACATTGAAACCATAAAGAGGTACTGAACCATGGCTACAGAAAATTTTTTATTTACGTCAGAAAGCGTGACCGAAGGGCACCCGGATAAAATGATGGACCAGGTTTCGGATGCGATCTTGGATGCCATTATCAAAGACGATCCCACGGCCAGGGTGGCCATCGAATGTCTCACTAAGACTGGTTTTGTCGTCGTCGCCGGAGAAGTCACCACCAACACCTATGTCGATGTGCAGAAAATTGCCCGTGACACTATTCTGGAAATTGGCTACGACAAACCAGATTATGGATTTGAAGGATCAACCTGTGGAGTTCTGGTGGCGTTATCAGGACAGTCTCCGGACATTGCCCAGGGCGTCAATGAAGGAGAAGGATTGTATAAAGAGCAGGGTGCCGGCGACCAGGGCTTGATGTTTGGCTTTGCCTGTAATGAAACGCCGGAGTTCATGCCGCTGCCCATTATGCTAGCCCATAAATTGACCCAGCGGTTAGCCAGTGTGCGGCGGAGAGGAGAGATTTGGTACCTTCGTCCTGACGGAAAGTCGCAGGTGACGGTGGAATATGAAAATGGCCAGCCAAAACGAGTTGAGACCGTCGTTATTTCCACGCAACACCATCCTGACGTTGATCTGGAAACCATCAGAAGAGATGTCATTGCTAAAATCATTAAGCCCATCGGCCATGGCTGGGTGGATGAGCAGACTAATTATTTTGTCAATCCCACCGGCAAATTTGTGATTGGCGGCCCGGTGGGAGATGCCGGCTGTACCGGAAGGAAAATCATTGTGGACAGTTATGGCGGGTATTCCCGGCATGGAGGAGGCGCATTTAGTGGAAAGGATCCCAGCAAGGTAGACCGCTCTGCTGCCTACTATGCCCGCTACGCCGCCAAGAACATTGTTGCCGCCGGCTTAGCCGGGAAGTGTGAACTGCAGGTAGCTTATGCGATCGGAGTAGCCCATCCCGTCAGCATTTTAGTGGACACTTTTGGCACAGCTAAGGTTCCTGAAGAAACGATTGTAGAGTTAGTCAAGAAGCATTTTGATTTCCGCCCCAAATCCATCATCGAGCAGCTCAACCTGCGCCGGCCAATCTACAGGAAAACCGCTGCCTACGGCCATTTTGGCCGCAACGATCCCGATTTCACCTGGGAGAAGACGGATAAGGCAGAGTTATTGAAGAAGGACGCGGAGTTGGCAGTGCAGAAGGATGGGCTGGTGGTGAGAACGTAACTATTCCGCCTTTTTATTGCCAATTATCCTTCCTGCATATAGTCAACCACGATGGCGATAATCTTCTTGACCGTTTCGGTACAATTCTGGAAGTAGAGCTTATCGAGAACTTCGCAGCCATACGTCCGAATTAAATCACTGATTAAAGCATGGACGAACGATTGGGTTGCAGAATCTATCCCGGCAAAATCTAAGGTTACTTCCTGCCCTTTCGCCAGTGCCGGGACAATTTTATGAAGGCGGATTTCCCGGGCTTTGTCCTTGTTTTCCGCGAAGACGCCGACGAGAGGGCGTAATTTTAAAGTCATCATCTGAATTGTGCCCTCCGATACCGCTCTTTTTTTCGTTCCCGTATAGTTTTAATGTACACGTCCCAGATGGAATCCAATAAAGAAGTGAATTCCGGCGTATTGTCGACAGTGATATCGATACCCACTACTGTCCCTGGCCAAAAAGGAAGGTCTTCTCGTGCCGAATGTCTGTCCCGAAAGGGATCAGCATAGAGCTGAACCTGTTTTGTGGCAGGATTTTTCAACGCTTTATACAAAGCATTGCCGCTGTAGATAAGAAAAAAGTCCCTACTTACCTTGGCAATCGATTTGATCACGAACAGCCCTGCTCCGGCATTGAATTCCGTGCCGCCTTCCCTTCTGGTGGTACCGGTTATTCCTGGTGTCAGCGCCAGCCGGATTGCTTCCAGATGGGTAGAAGCAGGATACGATTGAGTGATAGTAGCCTTAATGCCCACGCCCGTGTCAGCAATTCCTATCCGGATGGTGTTGCTCTTGGTGTAATACTGAGCCGAGACGATGGCGCCATGTTCAGCTTGGGCATGCTCTAACACATTACGCACCAATTCGCTGACGACGTACTTGATGGGCGTTGCCTGCCGGGGCTCGAGATGCAGCAAAGGAATCATTTCGGTAATGAATCTGCTGAGCTGTCCGGAGTTCGTTATTCTTGTTAAGGGTATGAAACGTCCCGCTGGCTCATGTTCTTTGATGGTAATGCCGGAAGGGATCCGGAGAAGTTTAAAGAGCCCCATCCGCTGCAAATAATGCTTGGATGTCGCCTCCAGTTTTTCACAGGAAATACGAGTTGGCTTTACCGTCAGGCCTAACGCGGCCACCAGCGACAATACCGCGGGATGGATGGAGATCCATTTCTTATTGGCGGTGAGGGTCAGCCGGGCCGGGTAGGATGGCGAGAACGAAAGCAGAAAGGGATCAATATTACCTAAAAAGGCGCTGTTGGGCAGGTGGAGGCGCATGTTACCGGGAATTGGCCGTTATTTATAAAGGTTTCTCTGAATACCGGGAATCCCGGTAAATCAATTCATTGGCCCTACATCCCGGCCGAAAAAATAGTTTTCCTCAGTAAAAAGAGATCACTTCCTTTTCCCCCTCTCCAACTCCCGTAACCACATCAGGCCAATCTTAATCATGATTTTATTGAATTTATCGGAAAGGCGGTACCTCTTGGTATATAGGTCGTAATCGATCAAGCCCATCCCCCGCAACGGTGTCAGAATGCGGTCGTAGAACTGCCGCTTGTTGTAAGATATCTTGGTGTCCTTCTGGAAGGGCGGCTGGCCGATCCTGACCGTAGCCTCGCCGTCATGCAATCTCTGGGCAAAGACGCCCATCTCGGTCTTGCCGATCTCCCCGCCATTGTCCTGCATATACTTGACCAGCAGCCGGCCTACCACTTCCTGCTGTTCGGTAGCAAAGATGATCCTGTAGATGTCTTCCGGCAGGTTGAACTGGTCAAACAAAAGCACCATGTATGGGGAATCGTAGGTTAATATATAAATGTTATTAGTTTGTATATTCAGAGATGGGAGATTGTAAGAGTAAAGTATATAAGCCGCCCTACAATTTATTATCATCGCAATGAAAAAGAGGTTATCGCAGAAGCAGTTTCCAATGAAGATAGTAATAATTCTCCTCGTATTGATTGTCATTGTAATCGACTATTATCTGATTACAAATATACCTCAGGAAGTAGCCGCTCCAGCGACTGAGCTTAATCAGGTTCTAGAACCAATTCCTGACAAATCCTACGTCACTACCGCCAAACTACTCAAAGACAATCTTCAATATCGTTCCGGGATTAATGCCAATCGAGAACTTAAAAAGTATCTACAGGACTTTACTGCCCATAATTACAGCGCAGCAGCAGTTCAAATCATCCATTGGCAGGATCAGTTGAATGGCCTGGACGTGAAAAATATGCTGGCTATTGATACTGTTCTTTCAAAGTCATTGGAAAAAGCAGCCCTAAACGTGAGAATAAACAAAGAAAATATTTCCAAAGAACAACAATCCTGCGGTATCTTTAATGGATTGCTGAATCCTTCTTTGCTGGTGATGGACTTAACTTTGTGGACGGGGAAATCAAAAATGTATCCCCTCTTACAGCATTATCAGGATGTCGGCAAACAGTGCCTTATTTACTACCCTCAGCTCAGCCACGGCATGTTTACGTACGACGTGAGAACGGGGAGGGTTGTCCAAAGAAGTGTCTTCTGCGATCCTTCCGAAAACAAAAGCAAATGCTTCGGCGTTTGGGATTATTTCTGGAAATTTGCGGTTGATCCGAGGGAGGGCCCAATCAATTATGGTGTGGGATGTAGTCTAACCGACTGGATGAATCAAGGGTTTATTTGTGTGGATGGCGTAGATTTGAGAAGTAATCCCGACGGAAAATTAATGCGAAGTTCCCTGCTCTTTAGCGTCGAGAGTGATCAGATTAAAATAGTAAATACTGATGTCAAAGATGAATTTCAGAATGCCTTAGGCGCCAGCGGAAAAACAATCATCGACAACGTCAAACAGAAATGCGCTAAAGTAAAAGAAAAATCGTCCAAATACGGCAGCTTTGTTCCGACATTAACTGGAGCAGGGAGTTCTCTCACGGGCGGAGTTATTTCTACAGCTACAGCTGCCACCGGCACGGGAGAAGGCCTCAAAGGGGAATACGAGAAGGCAATGCTGTTTGCCTCGTTATTCTCCGAAGCTTGTACCGCAAACCCGGGGGACTTAGCCAAGGATTTAGCTGGTGGGGGAGGTGCAGGACAGTTTGGGTTAAATAAGCCGAATGCCTGTATTTTGTCTGCGACGCCGGAGTTAGGAGCTACTGGTCTGAAAGAAGAGATGCAATGTGTTAATCATTTCTTTGGTCCCAGAGGACTGGAACAGGTGCAGAATTTGGATGGTCTTCCTGATAATCAGTGTATCCCTTCTGCTTCGCAAAGTGGTTCGCAGTGCACCGATATCTCCTGTTTGCTCCCCGGAGGAAATAAAGGGTGTGGTTCCGATGGCACCAAATGCGGCCGGGAACCAACCAAACAGGAAGAAAAATATCTGAAAAATGCCGGGGCAGGAGCAGCAGGAGAAAAATGGCGCGTCGTGGATACACGAAAAGAGATGGATAAAACTTGTGGAAGAGACCGGGGAGCAAGCGCCGCAGCTTGTTCTATTCAGAGCACGAAAACAGCGTACGTTCTTAAAGAGAATATTAAAGCTAGTCCCAAGGATCCAACCACCGCACCTTCGCCAAAAGGTGGCGGAAAAGTATACACCTTTCAGGCTTTGGTGAAGCATGAACAGAATCATATTATTAAAGATGATCCTAAAAAATCAGTTGATGAGAATGATGATGATAGAGAAGAAGAAGACAAAAGTAATGACAACAATTTTGTAAAACCGAAGGGCAAAAAGCCTTCACCTGATAATTTAGAACCAGATGAGTGCTCCGCCCAATCCCAGAAAACAGATGCTTTAGCTGACTGCCTGGACCGAGCCCAAATGCAAAAATTTGTTAAGAAGCCAATTGGTTTAGCACCGGGAACGAAAGGGCCAGCACCTGATCCCGCCCCTCCCGGCGATGAAGTAGGTGGTACACAAGTTCCAGCTTGTGATGAAACGAGGGAGAGTGGAGGAGCAGGGGGATATTTTGGAACTAAGAAGAACTCGGCAGATGATTGTATTATTGGCGACTTCTGTGATTTTGCCCAGTGGGCAGGAGCATCTTCATTGGCAACAATAAACAAAAAATGCCAGATGGTTCAAGTCGAAAATGGAAAGCTGCCTTGCCCGCCATTGCAATAAGAAGATTTAAGTGTAAAAAATTCTTTGTTTTTACGGGGCCCATACCTTTCTAAGTCTCGTAAACATTCTTTATTATTTTTACAAAGATCTCTTATTATCTCCTCAGTGAAAGGTATTCTATAACCGTTCCATAAACAGCCGATAGCATATCCGTAATCTTTTTCCCGTACTGCTTTTCTGCTATCCTCTATCGCTTCCCGAAACTCCTTGGATTTTTCAATAAGTTCCCTGCCCTTTTCTCGGTTCCCAAAATACCATTCAATTTTACCGGCACGCAAGTAATCTTCCTGTTCCAAATATTCGTCACGCACTCGGGGAAGATCTTCCCGTGGCGTGAGTTTAAGGTAGGCTTCAAATCCATGACGGTCTCTTCGTAAGTTTTCTTTTGCTTTCTCAAGATACTCTGTGTTTTTATAGAGCTCAAATAAGTAGTAATATACTCTTCCTGCATTTCCATAACGGCCAAGTGACTCGTAGTGCTTAACAATGTCTTCCATTCGTTCACGATGCACTGGCGTTTTTGGTTTAGAAAAACAGAGAGCTAAGTTGACATCAATTGCGACAATGGTGTTAATAAAAGGTCTAGCTCCATGACCCCTATCTAGTTTTTCATAGAGCTTCTTTTCTAATACGGTCTGGTATCTCCAGTGTTCATATTCTAATTCCTTCCTGTTGCATCCTAGTTCCTTAATAATTTTATCGGTTTCATACGGTATTATCTTTTTGGTGGTGATACCATTAACATAGTTAATATATTCATCCCGTACTTTCTGTGTCATGTTTTTTCTGGAAGTGGACTGGCTGGGAACGTCACCAAAACTTTTTCCAGAGAAAGGCCATCCGAAGCTGAGGATTCCAAGCATTGCTGTTATTCCTGCTGCCAAAGATGTTTTTTTCATTGTTTTTACATTTAAGAACATCTCACCATCTATTCCCATACTTTGATTCTTTAAATACTTTTTGTAACAATTTTGGCCAGTCTCAGAAAACTGGTGCCTTAGCTGATTGCCCGGATCGAACTCAATTCAGCAGATGATTGTATTATTGGAGATTTCTGTGATTTTGGTGGGTCTGCATTGGGCGGCCGAATGGGAACGCCAAAAATCTGCCAGCAAGTCGAAAGTACGGAAGAAGGAAAAAAGCCAGGATGTCCCGGCTTGGGCAATGACTAAAAGAATACTTAAAACATCATCAGAGGATAGTTCTTGGCAGGAACATGAGTTCGTACCTCCCTGAGGCATTTCTTATTCTTTCCACATAACTCTTTCATTATTTCCTTGTAGAAAGGTATTAACTCTCCCCAGAGGTCCTGTATTGCATCATGATATTCATCTCTTTCAACAGATATTTTAGATTCTTTTACCAATCTTTGATATTCTGATGACTGCATAATGAGACTTTTCCCTCTTTCCTTATTTCCCAAATACCATTCAATCTTACCGGCGCTCCAATAATTCCCGTGTTGTAGATCTTCATCCCGTAGGACAGCAAGCTCTTCCAGCGATGTTATTTTAATCACTTCTTCAACACCATACCAATCTTTACGAAAATATTCCCTGGTTTTTTTCATATATTCTTTAGACTTTTCAGTGTCTTTATGGAGGTAATATTCTGATAAATGGTGATAAATCCGGGCTGCTCCGGCAAACCTTCCCAACTGTTTATAATGCTCCACAATATCTTCCATCAGTCCCCGGTATTTCTCCGGATTGTCCCGATATTTATAATTCGCCAGATTGATGTCGAGACAAATGAGGTCGTCGGTAGACTCCCAGATGGCGTGAATCGGCCCATCATTCTGAGCAGTGGGCAGCAGTGTCTCTCTTTGCTTTATATATTCCAACAGTTCAGCGTGTTTCTTCTTTATCTCCTCTTCGTCACAACTCTTGGATATTCCTTCCACTTCTAAATCTTTCCTGTTGATAAATGGCAGATCAATTTCAAGCATATTGATGTAGCGCCAGTAAAGGTCTCTTTTAAGATGTTGCCTGCGCTCGTTTTCTTCCGATTGATGTTCTCGTGCTGGCTGTGGTTCCACCGCCTCTGAACGCTGAATTTCATAGCTGCAGTGCTGAACAGTAAGGTAACTAAAGCCAACAAGTCCTGCTAAAGCCATGGAAAGGGATAATCCTTTCATCATAGTGATAACTGGGGGAGTGCAGTTTATATAAATATTTTGGCTCATTGTTCGCAATGGCAGAATAGGGGAGGCAGATGAATGCTCCGCCTAGGCACAGAAAGTCGAGGCATTGGCTAATTGCCTGGATCAGGCTCAAATGCAGAAGCTGGTCAAGGAACCAATTGGTTTAGCACCGGGAACGAAAGGGCCGTCACCAGATCCCGCCCCACCCGGAGATGAAGTTGGTGGTAGAACAGTTCTAATATGCCAGGAAGGAACTGGTGCTGGAGGATATTGTGGAACATATTCTGGTTCAGTTGACAAATGTATGACTGGTGACGATCCTACCGAGACAATACACTGAGCCCGTGATTTTTCGCTGCGTTACGCTCATAAGAAGTATTTTTTTTGTCAGAAATCACGGGCTAATCAGAATGTCTCTGAGAGAAGAAAAGTTTATAAAACAGTGCCCTTCTGGATGGTAAAATGGGCCGCATTAAAACCACCTTGCTCAAACGCAAGACGATTGAACTGTACAAGAAATACGGGACCAAGTTCACGACGGAATTCCTTCAGAACAAGGCCATTACTGCCCAGCATCTGGGTGCGTCCAGCAAGAAGCAGCGCAACATCATTGCCGGCTACATGACCCGGCTGAAGAAGAAGGAAAGCCGGGATGAAGTCCTGTTCAAGGGCACGGTGACCTAGCAGCTCTCGAGAGAGATTTTGGGACAAGGCTGTAGGTCGTACTGGAATAGTTCTCTACTATACTCCTAAGTAAAAATATCCGGCAAAAGCCTTATATACTTTATTCCGCTTATTTCTGGGAAAAAGAGGTCCCCATGTTCCAGCACTTACGGAATGATGTGAACGACATCGGCCGGCTAGAAAAAATCCTGCTGGTCTTCTTTGAAGAGGGTTTAGGGCATTACATTCTCAAGACCAAGCTGCGGAAACATCTGCCGTTCCGTAAACGCCTGAGCGTTTCTCCGCCTCCGCCTCTTACTGACCAGGAAGCGCTGGCCCTGCACCTGCGGCATGCCTTTGAACGTCTGGGCCCGACCTTTGTCAAGCTGGGGCAGCTTCTTTCGCTCCGGCCCGATTTAGTGCCGGCAGAAATGGGCAGGGAATTGGAAAAGTTACAGGATCAGGTACCGCCGTTCCATTACGAGCAGGCTAAAAAAATCATTGAGGAAGAGCTTCATAAACCAATCCGTAAAGTATTCAGGCAGTTTGAACGGAAACCAATAGCGTCCGCGTCCATCGCCCAGGTTCATAAAGCGGTGCTGAAGTCGGGAAAGATTGTTGCCGTCAAAGTCCAGCGTCCTGATATCAAAAAAACAATTGATACGGATCTTGACATCTTGTTTCACCTGGCCGAAACGGTCGAGCGGCACTTTCCCCAAATTCGTCCCTATCGGCCGGTCGCCATCGTCCGGGAATTTGCCGTATGGACCAGGAAAGAGCTGAATTTTGAAGTGGAAGCCAGAAGCGCGCAACGTCTCAAAGCCGAGATGAAAAATAATAAAAATGTCAAAGTCCCGCTCATTTACCCCGCTTTTTCTTCCAGGCAGGTGCTGACCATGGAATTCGTGGAAGGCATTAAGATTGACGACGTTGCCAGGCTGCGGGAATTCCGCCTCAACCGGGAAAAAATTGCCTTGATCTACTTTACCGCTATCTTAGAGCAGGCGTTGCTGTACGGCTTTTTCCATGCCGACCCGCATCCGGCTAATATTTTTGTGCAGCAGAATGGCAAACTTGTCTTTCTCGACTATGGCCTCATGGGCGAGCTTACCCAAGCAGACCGGCAGAAAATCATCCGTTTCATCCGCTCGCTGGACGAGAAAGATGCGGAAAAAAGTTTAGAAATCATCATCTCTCTGGCTCGTGATACCTCCAAAGCAATGGTTGATGATTTTAAGCAGGAAGCGTTGCCCATACTGGAGGAAACCTATCTTTCCAGCATCGGCGAACGAAGCATCGGCTCGGCCTTGTACCAGATCATGGCATTAGGGGCAAGATACGGCATCGTGTTTGACACGAATCATGTCCTGATGGCCAAGGCAGTCTATCAGGCCGAAGGGTTAGGCTTAAAATTACATCCGCATTTTAAAGTCAGGGACGGGCTGCAACTGTTTTCCCAGAAATACCTGAAACAGCGTTATGCGCCGCACACGCTGGCCACGAAGGCGCTTAAAACCGTCTGGAGCCAGCGGGAATTGCTCGCTGACCTGCCGGAACATCTGCACCGTCTCGTGAAGAGGCTGGAGCAGCCTGAGCCACCCCACCAGCTGGAAATTGAGCAATTACAGGAACTGGAGCGGGAATGGGAATGGCTGTCGCGGAAGAAAATGTTTGGGTACCTGGCGGGGCTCTTTATGATTGTCTCAGCCGTATTCTTTTATGTGGAAGGAAGAACCAAACTGTGGGGAGTGCCGATAAGTTTAGTGCTCTTCTTTGTCGCCTTGCTTCTCGTACTATTTTCTTTATCCCAACAACCAAGGAAGGTGATTGACCATGGAACAAACCATTAAGAAAGCGATAAAGACCGGATACGGGTTAGGGCTGCTGAGCATTGAGCAGGCTAAAAAAGTAGCGGCTACTGCCCGGCGGGAACTGCACCTGAATGACGAGGAGAGCAGGAAGCTGGCACGGGAATTGGTCCGGAATTCCAGGCAGGCCAGCAGGGAAGTGCTGAAAGTGGCAGACAAGTATTTTGAGGCAGCCATCGTCAGGACGGGAATTGCCCGGAAGACAGAGTTGACGGCCCTCAAAAAGGTGCTGAAAGGAAGGCTGGGTAAATTACGGAGGAAGGAAGAAGGGGTGTGGAGTAAAATGAAATCAAAGATCAGACGGTGAGAACAAATGCCCAAGAAAACATTTTTTTTGCCCGGAATATTGGGGCTGCTGCTGTTGCTCCTGGCAGCATGTGCTCCCCAGCAAATTCCAGCAGAGAAACAATGCACGCAGGACAGTGACTGTCTCCCTTCCACCTGTTGCCATCCGAATGATGCGGTGAACAAGGATTTTACACCCAACTGTAAAGGCATCTTGTGCACGCAGGAATGTGTTCCCGGCACGATAGATTGCGGGCAGGGAGAAATCAAGTGTGGGAATGGCAGGTGTAAAACGGTGCTGAAATGAAGTGATGATGAAATGAGAAAAGTAAACATTCCTGAGTCCGAAGTTGGCAGCAACCTGCGCGAAATCATCTTTGGGGTAGAGGATGGTGCGATTGGCAACCTTGGTGTGGTCGTGGGCATGGCGCAAGCCTTGGCACCAAACACGCTGATTGTGCTGGCAGGGATAGCCACTATGGCCGCGCAAGCGATCTCGATGTTTGCCGGGAATTATTTGTCAGTCAAGTCGGAAAAGGAATATTTTGCCGTGCGGAAGAAAGAAAGGAAGTATGGGAAAGAATATTCTCGGCATAAAAATCCGCTTACTTCTTCCCTGATCATGGGGTTAGCAGTGATTGTGGGGGCAGCCATTCCGCTGGCGGTCTTTCTGATCTGGAAAGCGCAGCAGGGGATTGTTCCGGCGATTGTCATTACACTGTTGGGGTTATTTATTCTGGGAGCAGTGAAGACGAAATATACACTGCGGAATTGGCTTCGTTCAGGGATAGAGATGGTGCTCGTAGGCGGCATTGCCGCGCTGGTTGGATATGGGATTGGGAATTTGTTCGGGTAAAGTTTATATAGGGGCACTACTTTAAGTAGGAAAAAGTTATACTTACTGTACGAAAATGGTGGCATTCAAAATGAAAATAGGACAAAAAGGACAGATTGTCATTCCCAAAGTATTTCGGGAAGAGTATGGGCTTGATCCCAAAACTGAAGTTACACTCCAGGATGTAGGTGAAGGAATACTTCTTCAGAAACCGTATGTCGATATTGTCGAGGAGTTCGCTCGCCTAGCTCGCAGCAGCAAAAAAAAAGCTACTTTTGATCTGCTCCATGGGATTGAAGAAGAGTATGAAGAGCGAATGCACCGGAGCGGTTTACTATGACTTATATCGATGCCAACGTGTTTATTTTCGCTGCTTCCGAAGAAGGAGAAGTGGGAGATGCTGCCCGTACTGTCGTTAAATCCATCATTAAGGGGCAGCGAGAGGCGTGTACTTCGGTATTAACCTATGATGAAGTGGTATGGGGTGTCCGAAAAAAATTACTGGATAAAGAAAAAGGGCACTGGGCCGGCGAATTATTTCTTTCTTTACCCCACCTATCGTTAGTCGATGCCACTCGTGAAGTAATCACTGAAGCTCATCATCTGATGAAACATCTTAATCTGAAACCTCGTGATGCCATTCACCTCGCCACGATGCATCGGGAAAAGGAACGAGAAATCATCAGCGAAGATCCCGATTTTGATAAGATACCTGGCATTACCAGGATTCCTCTCCTTCCACGTAAGGTTTAAAAATTAAGCAGGAAATAGTGACGTTGATGGTACCCTAGCACTTCAACGAAGAGCGGGAAGAGTTTATAGTGGGGGATTTAGAACGTAGATGCGGAGATAAAGGCATTGAAGTGCATCTGCGGGAATGGATTCCATTCATGGGGTTAATATTCTATTATGAGCGTCTTGACGCGGAGATGAAAATTCATTCTCGAGATCTTGCCGGATTTAAAGAGAAGGCCTACGATTTTGGAATGTCGATGTATCATGTTCCCCCAATTGGACTTGGTCTTTGGTATTTAATAGACCGGTTATTCCGTTAACATGAAACCACTCTCCCCGGCCTTTTTCGCCGGCGACAGCCTTTCCCCAGTTTTGATCCGATACATTTATATACCACCTGCTATATAATTAGAGCACATGCTACAAAATTACAGCAGGTATCGGTTGCTACAGGAATTTTTTGACTTTCCGAGAAAGCAGTTTCTGATGCGCGAGCTTTCCCGGCTGGTACGCTTAGCTCAGCCTTCCGTGGTTGCCCATCTGAAAGCGTTGGTCAAAGACGAGTTAGTTGTCCGGGAAAAAACAGGATTATATCCTGCCTTCCAGGCCAACCGGGACAGTGAAACATTTAAACTGCTCAAGAAACATAATATCATCTGGCGCATCACGACCAGCGGACTGTTAGAACAGCTTCGGCAAAAAACCCAGCCTAATTGCATCATCTTATTTGGTTCAGCTTCCCGGGGGGAAGATACAGAACAGAGTGATCTGGACCTGTTTATTCAGAGTGAAGAGACAAAAATAGATCTTGCCCGATATGAAAAAATTCTAAAGCGGAAGATAAACCTTTTGTTTGAGCCACATCTCCAGAGATTAAGCAAAGAACTTTTAAATAACCTTATCAATGGGTACGTATTGGCTGGATATTTGAAGGTGTGGTGAAAATGCTCGATTGGGACGAAAATTCCGAAAAAGTGTCTAAACTATCTAAAGATCTAGAAAAAGCCCAGTCGTTATTAAAGCTCGTGGAATTACGGGAACAGGATCTCGTCGCGAAAAGAGAAGAATTTGTTACTCTTATCATTGAAGGATATTATGAAATAATCAAAGAATTGATTACCGCCATTATGGCGATAGACGGATGGAAAACAGTCAGTCATGAGCTGTTGGTAGGATATCTTGCTCGTTTTTACCATCGAGAATTTTTCTCATCAGAAATTCAGTTTATCGATCAGCTTCGAAAGATCCGTAATGATATCGATTATCGGGGAATAATGGTTAATGTTGGCTATCTCCGTCGAAATAAACAGCCAATTCTGGACATCATAACTAAATTAAAACAAACCGTTCAAAAGAAATTAACATGAAACCCCTTCCCCTCTCCTTTTTCGCCCGCGATACCGTTCAAGTAGCTAAAGAATTGCTGGGAAAGATAATTTCCGTCAACGGCTGCCGGGCCCGCATTGTCGAAACGGAAGCGTATGGACGAGACCCGGCATCCCATGCCTATAAGCGGACTGAGAGAAGCAACATTATGTTCGATACCTATGGCCACGTCTATGTCTATCTGATTTATGGAATGTATGAGTGCATCAATTTTACGACGGAAAAGAATGAGGCCGGCGCCGTTTTGATCCGGGCCGTCGAACCGCTGAAAGGAGTGGAAAAGATGAAGAAAAATCGGGGTACAACCGATCTTTACAATCTTTGTTCCGGCCCGGGAAAATTGTGCCAAGCCTTGAGAATTACCAGAAAATTAAATGGGTTAAAATTGGGAAAAGATGTCCAGGTCGGGGATGATGGATTTGCAGTAAGGAGAATCGGTGTAAGTTCCCGCATTGGGATTAAGGATGCCCAGCATTTACCCTGGCGGTTTTTTGTGGAGGGAAATGAGTTTGTGAGCAAGGTAAGATGATAGCATAACAACAACGTGGCAGTACATTTGGACGTAGCGGCAGCGCTCCTTGCTCTCGCTGGGAAGGTAGTTTGAGTATATAATATGCTCCACGATAAGAACCTATTTTTTGATAAACTTTAATTTAATCCGTCCACTAATATCTTTCAGTGCGATAGGTAATGAAACATTATTTATTTCTGTTAATCTCATTGGCAATATGAATCGCTGAGAGTATCATTAATCTGCCTAAACCCCTTCTCCGGAATCATTTCCCCCCTTGCACATAAAACTCTTCTTTCAATAACGACAAGGCCTCTATTTTTCGTTTGATGAAGGTTCTCTCCCCTTACCTTCGATGGTAAATGATCCAGCAACGCGTCTCCTGCCGGGAATGGTGGTTATGCCGGAAGTGATCGCAGAATTCCAGAAAGGTGCCACTCCCCCGATTATTTAAGTGGTATTATCTTCTTTCCTTCTTCTTCGTTAGCGATAGAACTGATAATGCTTCCGGCATCTTGGTGCATAGGCTTCTTTTCCCCCCACTAAAACGAGCGGCGAGTCGGGAGGAGCAACTTTGCCATCGATAAACCGCTGCACTCTGGTGGCTTCGTCTCCACAGACATTATCTTGACTATTTTCTACCTGATACGTGCACAGAGCTTTCAGGTAGGTGACATGATCTGCCCTCCGAACAAATTCAGAGGTGTCTAACTTCCCATCTTTGAAAACAAAGTAGTTATCCAAAAAATCCTTAAGGAGGGGGCTTACGACCGCAATACCGCCGCGGCGTACGTGCTCTTCGGTAAAATCGACAATGCCACTCTCCAGAAACTGCGGCTCATCTACTCCCAACACCCCTATTGATGGTTCATATTTCCGTTTCAGGTCATCAAGATCATAAACATATGTCACCGTTCGCTTCAGCCCATCATGAGAGGCAACATGGTCTCTGCTATAACGGTCATCCAGAATGGGCTTAAACAACTGGACTTTTTTTCCCGCTACTTCATAGCGATTGACCCGGCGGATTAATTCCGTACTCTTCCCGCTGAACATTGTCCCAATGATAATTTCCAGATGTGGCTCTGTATTCATCCTACCACCCCCTTTTTTGCCAGTAAGGAAAACGAGAAAAATCAGCAATTTAAATATTCTGTTGTGCTTTAATCTGTAGATTGTTGTAGCCAGATGTGGAAAAGAATTAAGCTACTCTTCTCTGTACTCCCTGCAGTAACCGTTGCAGGTTGCGGACTTCAATCAGGAAGGGGACTAAGCCTACGGAACGCCGATCGGCAGCAATGATCTGTCGTATCTTTCCATTGAACGCATCGACCTCCCGGGCAGTGAGCCGGCTGGTGACCATCCTGGCTTCAATGGCATTCAGGTCTTTATTTAATTCTCCACGGAAAAAAGATGCTTTGGCAATCACCACCGCTTTCTGCGGACGCAAGCGCTGTTCGATCTCTTCCACCTGCTTCCGCATTGCTGTGCCAAACAGTGGCTTCAGCCGTTCCAGAGAATCTTTAATCTTTCCATAATAGCGGTTTAATCGGCGGGCGGAACGCAACGCATAGCGAAAGTGCTGATAGGCTTCCCGATAAACTTTTTTTGCTTTGTTCTTGTCGGAAACTGCCTTCAACCCTTCCAGGGCATCAATCATAGTGGTAAGATACTTATGCAGGCTGCCGCCCCAATTGAGGGTGTCCTGACAGTTGTTCAACAGCTTTTTGAATTCTTTGGCGGAGTTCATTTTTGTTGATTTTAAACCACCTTCTCCGCTCCTCTCTCTACTCCTCTATCTACCCCTCTCTTCATAGTGTCTTCCTTCAGATACTTGTAAATCGGCTGCTGCTCCCTGACGTCCAGCTCCTTGTTGGCCTGCCGCGCCAGAACATAAAACAAGTCACTCAACCGGTTCACGTACCGGAGAATGATCGGGTTTAATTTGATGGCGAGCTTTACACCCACCAATTCCCGCTCAGCCCGTCGGGTGATGGTCCGGCACAGATGCAAAAAGGAACTGCTGATCGTCCCTCCCGGCAGGATGAATTTCTTAGGCATCCCCAACTTATCTTCCAGTTCGTCAATCAGATTTTCTAGCTCGTGGACGTGCCCATCGGTAATTCGGGGAAGGGTATCGGCAGCCAGCTCGCTTCCAGCCAGATCGGCGCCCACGGTAAACAGGTCGTTCTGGATTTTAGTCAGCATGTTCCGCAGCCGGTCATCTTCCACAAAGCAAAGCGTCAGGCCGATGATCGAATTCAATTCATCCAGAACGCCAAGCGCTTCAATCCGGTCATCATTCTTCTCGACCAGGCCGCAGCCAAAAAAGCAGGTGCGTCCTTCATCGCCGACTTTGGTGTAGATGGGCATGTTATGATGGATAGTTTATCTTCTAATTCATCCCTTCCCCAATATTCATGACCTGATCTTCATAGCTGCCGTCTCTATATATAGTGATGCCCTTGCACTTCTCCTTCCAGGCCAGGAGGTAGGCATTCTCCACATCTTTGATCGTCGCCGCCTTGGGAAAATTGATCGTCTTGGAAATGGAATTATCCACATGCTTCTGTAAGGTAGCTTGCATTCTGATATGCCACTCCGGACTGATGTCCTGGGCAACCACAAAAATGTCGCGGATCCCGGCAGGAATTTCCGTTACGTCTTTAATGCTCCCGCTGCGGGCAATCTTACGGATCAAATCGGGTGAGTAAAAGCCCATTTCTTTTGCTACTTTTTCAAAAGTCTTGTTAACATAAATCAATTCCGTATCTCCTAGCACTGTTTTATGAAAGGAGAGCGCATACAACGGTTCGCAGCCGGGAGACGCGTCCGCTAAAATGCTGATAGTGCCGGTAGGAGCGATCGACAGGCAAGTCATGTTTCTCATCTTGCGTCCTTGCCGCTGATGGTCAGAGCCATTCCAGGCCGGACAGGCGCCCCTGTTTTCCGCCAGTTCCATTGTCTTTTCATAGGCAGCATTATGGATGAACGACATGATCCTGTCAGCAATTTCTAACCCCGGCTCAGAGTCATACTTCACCTGCAGCTTAAAGAGAATATCGGCAAAACCCATGATACCTAACCCGAATTTCCGGGTATTTTTAGTCTGCTGCTCAATCTCGGGCTTAGGATAGTTATTCATGTCAATGACATTATCAAGGAAATGAACGGCAGCATGCACCGTCTCCCGCAACTGCTCCCACAAAATTTCCTTGTTCTCTTCATCCACAAATTTGTTCAGGTTGAGCGAGCCCAAAACACAGCCTTCATGCGGCAAGAGCGGCGCTTCCCCGCACTGGTTGGTAGTTTCAATCTCGCCCAACTGCTTGGCGGGATGTTTCCGGTTGATTTCGTCAATGAACAGCAAGCCCGGATCGCCGGTCTTCCAGGCATTCTGGGTGATAATGGCAAAGATGTCTTTAGCCCGCAGCTTGCCAACATATTTTCCCGTCTTGGGATGCACCAGGTAATATTCCCGGTCGGCTTCCACTGCCCGCATGAAATTGTCAGTGACAGCAACAGAAATGTTAAAATTCTTTAACGACTTCTTGTCTCGCTTGGATTCAATGAAACGGATAACATCGGGGTGGTCCACCCTCAATACAGCCATATTGGCGCCAGGACGGACACCACCTTGCTTAATTACCTCGAGAGCAGCATCATAGACGTGCAGAAACGAGACGGGACCGGCGGCCACACCCAATTGCTTTTTCACCACATCACCCTTCGGCCGGACGCGGGAAAAGGAAAAGCCCGTGCCTGCTCCTCGCTGATGAATCATTGCGGCATCACGCAGACTGGCAAAGATGCTTTCCATGGAATCGTCAATGGGGAGAACGACGCACGAGCTGATTTGCTGGAATTTGGTGCCGGCATTCATCAGCGTGGGAGAATTGGGCAGGAAACGCAGCCCGGCCATGAGATTATAGAATTTTTCGGCAGTACTGTTTACACCTTCTTCATCCGCTCCATAAAACCGGTCAGCAAACGCTATATTTAAGGCCACGCGCCAGAGCATTTCCTTGGGTGTTTCCACCAGATTGCCGGTTTCGTCCTGGCGCAGGTAGCGCCGTTCCAGAATCCTGACGGCCTGACCAGAGAATTGTAAACTTTCTTCGGTAATGTAATCATGGTTTTTAACTTCTTCTTTACTCCTGATTTCTTCCTTCCCTTCAATTTCTTCTTTCTCCGGATGCTTTTTATGCTGCTGAAGGATGTAAGCTTTCGCCGTTTTAACGTGGCCGTGTTCAATCAACACGCGTTCGACCAGTTCCTGAATCTGTTCGACTAGGACTGGTTCTTCCTCCCTGCTCTTCTTCGTGCTGCCGTCCTCGGCATTGCCCTCAGCACTGCCGGCAAGGCGGGAATTTAATCGCTCTACTACCTCATGGGCAAGGGCAATGGAAAGTTCCCGGTCTTTTCCTCCTACTGATTGTGCAGCGCTAAAAACAGATTCGGCAATGGTTAATAAGCTAAACTCTTCGGTTTGCCCATTTCGCGTAAGAACATTCTTTATCTTGATCTGGGTTGCGGAAATCCTTGCCATAACCTGTTCCAGGGCGGTATTAGTTAAAAACTTTACGCTGATCTGATTCTCTTTAATCTTCGGGATATGCCTGTTTAATTAGATTTAACAACTGAAATCTCTCTCCTAACTTTACTCTTATCTTCGCCCTTTCTGCTGGCGTTCTCCATTTCTTTTCTTTTGGAATCCATTTGTTTGTTTTCCTAGACAGTTTCATCAATCTTTGTTTGTCGATGTATAGATAATTCTGTTGTTTTCATGACATTTTTGCAGAATTATTCATCGATAAACTGCTTATACTTGTCATATATCCCGCAGAATTATCTATAGTTGTAATAAACATCTCCAATATCATAGAGAGAAGAAATTCCCTCAAGGTCTTTGTTCCCTCTTGCATTTTTCTCCAACTTTCTGCTATACTGATGATCCCGTTCGATGCAATTATTG
>JAHFSD010000048.1 GCA_023265925.1 archaeon | reverse complement strand
AGAACGATTTCCAAACAGCTAGAAAATATTGGAATAAGCTCAGCCAACGACTTAGAGAAGAAGGAAGCGAGGTGGTGACAAATTGTCACCGGTTGAAATTGCCTGCAGCAGATGGTAAATTTTATGAAACAGATTGTGCCAATACTAAAACGATATTTGTATTTGGTGGAAGGGAAGAAGAAAAAATTTATTTCTGATAAAAAGTAGTAATCTATTAATCTCAGATAAAGAAATTAATTAGTTTAGAAATGGATAGTCTGACAATGACCAGAAAGGCAGAACATTTATTAACATCCTCCCGGCCTGTCGGAAAGGATGGAAATCCTGACCAAGGCCGAGCTGAGCAAGCGCTTTGATGAAATCGTTGCTAAAATCAGGATGGGAGCCATCTTCATCCACCCTACGGACACGATTTACGGTCTAGGCTGCTCGGCGCTGGACCAAGCCGCTGTCCTGAAAATCCGGGCCTTGAAGCAGCAATATCATCAGCCCTTTTCGATCTGGGTGCCTTCATTAGAATGGGTTCAGGATAATTGCCATCTCTCTGTCGAAGGAAAGACCTGGTTGGGAAAGCTTCCGGGACCATATACGGTTATTATGAAATTGAAAGACCACCATTCTTTGGCGCTGGCCGTAACGCTGGGAAAAGAAACTATCGGCCTGCGTTTCCCAGACCATTGGTTCCGGAAAGTAGTGGAGAAAGTGAAGGTGCCCATCATCACCACGTCTGCGAATAAAACCAGCCAGCCGTTCATGACCAGACTGGAGGATTTAGATTCCGCCATTGCCCCGGGGGTAGAGTTCATGATTTATGAGGGAGAGAAGAAAGCAAGGCCATCAAAAATAATTAATGTGGTGGAAGGGACGGTAAAGGAACGGTGAAGAAAGATTTGATAAAGATCACCAAGGCCTGATCGTTGAGATTCATAATACCAGACACCACTACCTTTAGACCACGGGGGGATTAATAAATTTCTGAACCTTCGTCACCAAAATCAGATATCCACTCCTTTCCGCCGATTATACCTTTTTTCCGATAGGTCTTTAAATAAGTCTAACTTGAAGTAACCTATGGAAGCAGTAGCTCTAGAACAGATTCATGAAGACTTAGAATTTTTAAAGACAAAATTAGTCTCCATCGAGAGCGATGTAAAAGAGATCAAGGAAGAGGTAGAGCCTGAACTACGAGAAGAATACTTTCAGCGGCTGAAAGAGCTGGAAAAAGAAAAAGGCACAGGAAGAAAATTCAATAATAAGGAAGAATTCTTGAGGTTCCTGGAGAATGAGATATGAGATTATTCCGAGCCTGCAGAAAATATTCAGCAAGCTTCGGAAGAAAGATCCTGTTGGTTTTTTCCGTTAGATTACTTCTTCTTTATTTTAGCGACGAAAAAACCTTCCGTATCATTATCCTGCGGCCAGATGCGTAAGCACTGCTGGATTTGAGGAGCATACTTCTCTCCGGCAAATTCTAAAACTGCTGGGCTGGTTTTCAGTCCCGGCAGGATTACTTTCATTACGATAGCATTCTGGTACCTCTGCAGCAGCCAGTCAATAACCCCCTCGTTCTCTTCCGGCTCGAGGGAGCAGGTGGAATAGACCAATTCCCCGCCTGCTTTCAGGTTCTTGAAGGCATTTTCCAACAATTCTTTCTGCTGCCGGGCCAGCTTGGTGATCATCAGCGGATTCCAGATCATGATGGTCTTTAAACTCTTCCGGATGGTTCCCGTTCCGGAACAGGGCGCATCCACCAGGATTTTATCAAACTGGAATTCAAAGAAGCGCTTGCCGTGCATCAACGTGATCAGAACATTGGTCAACCCGCTGCGCTGCACATTGATCCCCAGGGAAGAGAGCCTGTCGCCCTTGTAATCATTGGCTATCAGCAGGCCTTTACTCTTCATCATCACTCCCATTTGGGTGGTCTTGCTTCCCGGCGCAGCGCACAGGTCGAGGACTATCTCATCCGGTTTTGGCTTCAATATCAAAGGCGGAATCATCGAAGCGGCTTCCTGCACGTAAATCTTACCGAGATGATGCTCCAGCAGATTACCAACGTCTCGCCGTTCCGGATGAGAAATCCAGAAGCCTTCCTGGCACCAGGGGATCGGCGTTAAAGTCCAGCCCTTCGCTTCGATGCTTTTTTTAGTTTCTGGTATGCTGCCAAGGAAGGTGTTAATGCGGATGCTTCGCCGGAGGAAAGATAAAGAGTACTTCCGGAATTCATCCCAATCGGTGAGCTGAGAGTAGCGCTCGATGAAAGCTGGCTTGAATTCGATGGTTTCGGTGGTGGGGATGGGGTGGGGAAGCATGGGGCCGAGCAGTCCTAAGAGCATAAAAAGGAAGAAATGTTTATAAATATGATTCCTTTTTATGCCTCTTATGACAGAGATGGTCACCATTCCAAAAGAGAAGTACTTTCAAATGGCCCAGGAACTTCAAATGCTCCGAAACGGTCATCTTTACAGAAGATTGCTAGAAGCAGAAAAAAATATTTTTCTGGGCAAGAAATTCACACGGAAAGATATAGGATTCTAAAGAGTGTTTGAATTTTCCACTTTAAGACCATCTCTCTTTTGAAACAGAAGAATCTTTAAAAATGCTGATTAATTTGACTTGAACCCATGCCTAAACTCTCGCTCATCGGTGCCGGCAACCTTGGCGCAGCCATTGCCTCCGAAATCGCTTCGCGAGGATTAGTGGAAGAATTAGTGCTGGTGGACATCCTGAAAGATTTAGCCGCAGGACAGGCTGCCGACATCCAACAGGCCTTACCGTACAGAAACAGGACAAAAGTTTATTCCGGAGAGTATCCGGCCATCGTCAATTCTGAGATCATCATCATCGCCGCCGGCAAGCCCCGAACAGCGGAGATGAAAGACCGGATAGTACTGGCAGAAACAAATGTAAAGATTGTAGGCCAAATCATCCAGGAAGTTAAAAAATATTATCCCTATGCGCTCATTATCACCATCACTAATCCAATGGACTTGATCAATCATTTCATTTGCCAACAAGGATTTCCCCGCCAGAACGTTATCGGCTCTGGTGGACAACTGGATTCAGCCCGGTTCAGGGTAGCTTTGGGTTTTCCGCAACAAGAAGTGGAAGCATACGTTCTGGGAGAGCATGGGGAAGATCAAGTACCGATTTTCAGCCGGGTGAAGATTGAGGGCGTGCCTAAAACCTTCCAGGAAGAAGAAAAATTGCTGATGAGGGAAAAAATCAGGCAAACGGCCTTGACGGTCATCCAGAAAAAAGGAGCAACAGTCTTCGCTCCGGCCTCGGCCACAGCAGATATGGTGGAAGCAATCATTAAAGATCAAAAGAGATTAATGATGTGCTCGGTGAATTTACAGGGTGAGTACGGATTACGTGATGTTTCCATCGGCGTTCCGGTTATTCTTGGAAGGAAAGGCCTGGAAAAGATTGAAGTATGGGATGTCGCGCCGGATGAATTGCAGCAGTTGCAGGACGGGGGAAAGAAGTTGAAGGAATTGTATGACGAAGTAGCGAAAAAGATATAAACTGGTACAATGAGAATTAAATCATGCCCCGACGCGCGCGAAAAATTCCCAGCAGTACGCCCCGGCCGGAAGAATTAGCTGCCACAGTTATCCCGATGGGGATACGGGCCGGAAAAATCACTGCAGATGGAACAGGAGGCTATCTCATTGACCAGGAATTGCTCCGGCAGGTGGCTCCGTACCTGGCCAATGGAGGTATTCTTGGCCTTCCCAAAAGGCAATGGCACTGGAGAAAACGGCAGGACCGTACTAAGTATATTGAAGATTTTTTGAAGGAAGTGGAACATAACATCGAAATGAAAAGTGTACGGCGCCTCTACCGCGAAACGTCCTGGTGGGAGCAGAACTATGCTCTTCCCTGCTCGCTCGGTATGGGCTTAGTGGCAGTGCATATTTACTATCAGAATCATCAGAAACCGTGAGTATTATCAGAAACCATGATTATCAGAAACTTTGACTGCCCGCGGTTGAGATTTTCTTCAGAAACTCTTCTTCTCTTTCCAGAATTATTTTTGTCCCAGCCTTCATCAGCACCAATTTCATCCCTTCCACTATTCCGAACTCTTTTCTTACCCGTTCCGGTATCACTATCTGCCCCCGGGAAGAGACGGTTATGGTTTCAATCATGGTATATTCACCAGTAAGATTGGTAAGAGCGGTATGATTAAACTTATTTATAAAACTTTCGCTTCCAAAAAAGGCCTGCTGGCAAGAAAAAGTTTTTAAGGAGAGGCGTTGTTCAGCCCGTTATGGCAGTAATTAACGTTGCTATCAACGGTTTTGGCCGCATCGGAAGAATGGTCTATAGGGCAGGCTATCAGGACAAGCAGATAAATTTTGTGGCGGTGAATGATGTAACCGATACCAAGACGTTAGCCCACCTGTTAAAATATGATTCGGTGCAGGGCTCATTTCCCGAAGAAGTGAGTTATACCAAAGATTCCCTGATTGTGGGCAAGAAACGGATCAAAGTCCTGGCTGAGAAAGATCCGCAACGGCTGCCGTGGAAAGCCCTGAAGATTGATGTGGTAGTAGAAAGCACTGGCTTCTTTCTGACTAAAGAACTGGCTGGGTTACATCTTAAAGCGGGAGCGCGCCAAGTCCTGTTGAGTGCTGATGCCAAAAGCCCGGATATCAAGACGCTGATCAAAGGCGTGAATGAAAAAACCTACGACAAAGCGAAAGATTTTATCATTTCCAATGCTTCCTGCACTTCCAATTGCACTGCACCAATGGTGAAAGTGCTGAATGACGCCTTGACGATTGAAAATGCCTTCTTTACGACGACACATGCCTATACTGCTTCCCAGAAATTACAGGATGGGCCTGACAGGAATCTACGCACTGCCCGGGCTGCTGCCGTTAACATCATTCCCCATTCCAGCGGCGCTGCGACGGCAGTTCCATTAACTGTGCCCGCAGTTCAGGGAAAATTTGATGGTTTGGCTTTACGAGTTCCCGTCATTGACGGTTCCATTACGGTGTTAACCGCCTGGGTAAGGAAGAGAACGACTGCGGGAGAAGTTAACCTGTTGTTCAAGAAAGCGGCTGATGCCCATCTGAAAGGGATTGTGGAGTATAGCACCAAGCCGTTAGTCAGTTCTGACCTTATCGGCAATGCTCATTCCTGCATCGTTGACAGCGAATTTACCAAAGTGAGCGGCAATTTAGTGCAAGTCCTCGGCTGGTATGACAACGAGTGGGGCTATAGCTGCCGGATGGTGGACATGATTAAGGTAGTGGGGACGGATAGCGGAGGGGAAGAGGCCAAGGAGAAAGGAAAAGAGAAAGGGAAAAAGAGAAGGTAGTACGTGGAAAGCTGGCTTGGCCAATATGCGAGCCGAGAACTGCCTTCGTGAATGAGGATTATCAAGGTGCTTTTCTTCGAGTAAACAAGCCTGATTTGGGCGATAAACTCATCAGGAAAAGCACGAGGCTCGCGGCCCGCCAGCTTTCCACATACAAAAAGTAGAAACCCTTTTAAACCACCCCTTATTTTAGCGGCGTTCCATGACTTTATACACCGGCTGCATCTACACCAATAGCC
>JAHFSD010000047.1 GCA_023265925.1 archaeon | reverse complement strand
TTCCAAAAGAAAAGAAATGGAGAACGCCAGCAGAAAGGGCGAAGATAAGAGTAAAGTTAGGAGAGAGATTTCAGTTGTTAAATCTAATTAAACAGGCATATCCCGAAGATTAAAGAGAATCTCCTTCTCATAATATTTATATAACTACATCTATTTCCAGCCAGAATGGTCCTTTCCCACCTCAGCGATTCGTTAAAGAATGCCCTCAGCAAGATCACCAAGTCGTTGTTCGTAGATGAAAAGCTGATCAATGAAGTCGTCAAGGAAATCCAGCGCGCCCTGCTGCAATCTGATACGAATGTGCAGCTCGTTCTCAACCTCAGCAACAATATCAAAAAGCGTGCTAAAGAAGAAACTCCGCCAGGGATGACCAAGAGAGAACAGCTGATCAAGATCGTCTATGAGGAATTGGCCAATTTCCTGGGAAAAGAAGCGCACGACCTGAAGATTGGGAAACAGCCGACACAAATTATGCTAGTGGGCCTATTTGGCAGCGGCAAGACGACGCAGGCCGGAAAATTGGCGAAATTCTACAAGAAGCGCGGGTATAAAGTGGCGGTGATGCAGACCGATACCTGGCGGCCGGCTGCCTATGACCAATTACAACAACTAGCCAAAGATGTCGGTGTCGATTTCCTGGGCATCAAAAAAGAGAAAGATCCTGTGGTGATCTATAAAGCCTTTGAATCAAAATTAAAAGATTATGATATTGTCCTTCTCGACACGGCCGGAAGGGATGCCTTGTCCGAAGAGCTGATCCAGGAACTAAACCAGCTCAATGCGGCAGCAAAAGCCGAGGAACGCCTGCTGGTCATTTCAGCAGATTTAGGACAAGCTGCCCAAAAACAGGCACAAGCTTTCCATACTGCCTGTAATGTCAGCGGCGTGATCGTGACCAAGCTGGAAGGAACAGCGAAGGGGGGAGGCGCGTTGTCAGCCTGTGCTGTCACTCAAGCACCGATTGTCTTCATTGGCGTGGGCGAGAAGATTGACGACCTGGAACAGTTCCATCCGCAACGTTTTGTGGGCAGATTGTTAGGAATGGGCGATCTGGAATCGTTGCTGGAAAAAGCCCGTGAAGTGGTGACGGAAGAGGAAGCTAAAGATGTCGAGCAGAAATTCCTTAAAGGGGAGTTTAATTTGATTGATCTTTATACGCAGATGAAAACGCTTAAAAAGATGGGCTCGTTCAGCAAGCTGCTGGAGATGGTTCCCGGCTTAGGGCAGTTAAAGCTGCCCAAGGAACTGCTGGACGTGCAGGAAGGGAAATTAGAGAAGTGGAAGCACGCCATCAACAGCATGACCCGGGCTGAGCTGGAAAATCCTGATGTTATTTCCGCGGAGAGGATTGACCGCATTGCCGCTGGTTCCGGTGTAAGTGTCTCTGAAATCAGGGAGCTGGTCAAGCAGCATCGTCAGTCACAGAAGATGATGAGGATGTTTAAAGGCGAGCAGGACATCGGCAAGCTGATGAAAAAGATGGGAGGAAGGTTGCCGAAAGGGTTGGGGATGTAACGCCTATCGTGGGGTCGAGCGCAGCGAGTGCCCCACTTGACCATCTTGCATAGGATACTTGCTGCCGAAAGGGTTGGGAATGTAACGCCTATCGTGGGATTTCTGACCACAGGAAAAAATAACGAACAAGGTGAACAACAATGCATTACACCATCCTTTCCTATACTTCGGACTTGACCGATCCTGCCAGGGAATTCATTCCCATCGGCGTTCTGGTGGCAGACGAGAGAACCAACGAAATTATGTTCCGCCGCCTTCCCGTTGAGTCCTTGCCGGAAGGATACAAAATAACTGATCCAGCCAGCCGGTTGTTCTGGGAGCACATTACCAACTCCTTGCAGATCCAATTTGCTGACTATGCCCGGAATCCGCAGAATGAATATTACCGGCAACGGCTGGGAGAACAGTATGGATTTCTCGAGCAGCTAGCCTACGAATGGAGAAATACCAATCTTCAACTCTCCCCGCCTCTTCCGCTAGAACAGTCGGGATCGCTCAGCGATGTGGTCAGTTCTCTTTATCGCGAGAACGTGCCGGCGGGGCTAAATCAGGGATGAGTTTAGTGGACTGTTATTTGCTTTTTGAAGCAACACCTTCTCACTCTTTCATTGGCACTTCCTTCCTGAACCCACAATCTTTACAGTACTTTACTTCATAGAGCCCATCGGCATAGCGGTGCTGGCCCTGGTGCAGTGGTTTATGGCAGTCGGGGCAGGAAGTGAGCATAGCAGTAAGGAAGAATACTTCTATAAAAAGATTACGGAAGGAAAAAGTTTAAATGGATTAAGGCTTTACCCCGGTTATGGGGATCTTTTCCAGGGTGTTTGAAGTGTTTAAGAAGTCGCCACACCACGACTTGCTGAATGAGTATTCTAGGATCCAGGCCCTTTCTTCTCTTCTCACGGCAACCCTTGCTGGCTTTCGCACCCTGCAGCGGCAACTTGTTCAGCAGAACATTACCGGATCAGCAGGGCCAAGAACCGGCGGGGTACGTTTTGAAAAAACTCTGTTTATCGAAGAGGAGTTAATTCATAAACTGCGTCTTCTCGCCCGAAAAGCGGAAGGGAGGTTCCTCGCTGCCACAGAGAAACTGAAACACACCCAACCAGTAAGTCCACTGGAACGGGAAGAGTTACAGAGGATACTTCATTTTCTGGAGGAACTACAGGCCCGCTTGCCGAACCTTGCGGCCATCAGAGAAATAGATTCCTCAGCAGAGAAATTAGACAAAATTGAAGCTGCCTTAGGAGACGTGGTCGCGCTGTCGAGAACATTTTATGAAACAGAGAGATACGAGCGGGATCTCATCCGCAGGGTTACTCAGCACGAAATAAGTCCTTTATTGGTAAAGATTTATACCGCCCCGCAATTGCGGGAATACACCGCAGCAGGCCGACGAAGATTGCTCTTTACCTATACGGTCACGCCGCGCCAATTGGAACAATTAACAAGGGAAGCAGAGAAGATCAACGCCGCTCAGGATCCCAACTTTAAAGTAATGTGGCGGCGCTGGTGGCGTGGCGAGCAAGTACCGGAAGTGGATGTCATCACCCCTCTCAAAGATCCGCATGTTAACGTCACTCTCAGCTTGTTTGGACAACCCAAGAAAGAGATCCATCTCCTGCTGGCCAGTTAAATTTTACCAACATAACTGAGTATCTGTGTTTCTCCCATGGGGACAAAAAAAGCGCGTAATTTGTCAAAGATCTTGTCAAAGTCATTGTAGCAGGAAGGATGTTCCGTGCGTAAAGAACGGTCGGAAATGCCGGCGGGGATATAGACCTGCTGCCGCAGGGTAGCTGCTTCTTCCGGTGTTACTTTAGTTTCGCCACGGGGCCCGCTCCTTCCCGTCGCGTGAGGCATGGAAGAATAGGGCGGAAGACTCTTCTCGTTGATGGTATAGATCAAGATCTGCTCTCCCAGGTGGGCGGGAAGGAAATATACTTTTCCCGGCTGAACTTTGACCACCCCCCGGCGATAGATGATTTTCCCATTTTCCTGCTGGACAGAATTATGATTCCAGTCACCCAGGAGCGTGGAAGAGACACCGAGTACGCGGGCCAGAGTCTCGCCCAATTCCTTTCGATACCAGGAAGCCTGATCCTGATACTGGCAGGCCTGAGTGAGAGTCCGAGGGACGTCATTCCTGGCACCATGGGTATGGATCAGCAGGACCTGATGTGGTTCTCTTTTTTCCTCATAGAGAATATCCAGCGGCGAGCAAATGTCGATGAAGTGATTGCCACGGCCCAGGATATTTTTCTTTCTAAGATGAGCATAGATAGCATCAGCAGCTTCGCGATGTTCAACCGGGCTGATTATTAATGCAGTCATGCCACAGCCGATATCGGCCTGGTGAATCTCTGGCCTGAAGCGGTGATTCCGATCTGAAAAAACCCAGACAGTGCTGTTGGGGATAGAATTCAGCTTGAATTCACCATCGGGAAAACGGACTAATTCTTCCAGTCCGGTAAAAGGAGGGGGCGAATAGTAATGATCGGCAAAACTGGTAAGCGTAACCATCTTCATCTACTGGCTACCCCTTCCTATTTATAAACCTTTCTGATTGGTTTACTACCATCAAGAAGTATTCTAAATCTCAATCACTTTCCCGCTCTTCCCCACGTTAATGCATCTGGTCCGGCCAATCATGTCTTCAATCCCGTGCGTCTCATGGATGTGCCCACAGATGTGCAGGTCCGGCTGGAATTCTTCCACAGCCTTCCGCACCCCGCTGCTGCCCCACTGCGGATGGTGCAACCCTAAAATGCTGTTGCTGGGCTGGACGTGCGTGACCATCACTTTCTTCCTGGCGTGCTTCACCTGCTCATGAGCGCGTTGTAACGTCTCTAAAAATTCTTCCTCCGTCAACTGGTGGTGGCCAATGTCAGCATAACCACAGCCAAAGATACCGACCTCGCCTTTAATGATGGCGTAGCCATGCAGGTTTTTAGCACCATACTTCTCGACCATGAAATTAATATGGGCCATGCCCTCATGGTTGCCGGGAAGGGCGGCTACCTCCAGGCCTTTATCCACGAACGGCTGCACTAAGCCCTCAGTCCAGTTGTCGGCCGTGAAGATATCGCCGGCTAAGATGACTAAATCTACTTTCTCCCTAGCTCCTTTCTCAGCCATCTTCTGCATGAAAGCCCGATCACTATGGACATCACTGACCGCCAGGATTTTCATGGAAGGCTGAAAGGGGGTCTACTTTATAAATGTTTTTGTTTAATGACTAAAAAGTGATTAACCACATTAATTTAACTTAATCCAAATTACTGTGGGTCATTGACGACTTAAAAACAGAGTTTAAAGGAATTATTGAAAATGTAGAGTGTTTTGGATTTTCGACGTTTCACATTTTAAACTATAATAAGTGACCTAAATATTTATACAAATGTCACTTACCATACAAGAAAACAGACAACGATCTGTTTTCTGTACAGAAATGAAGTATTCTCTTCATTTCTTGTATTCGAAGGATATACCTATTTTGTATAATTATTTATGTCCTTCGTTGGCTGTGGTTATGCTGCAGAAAGATGTAAGGGTCTTTATTCATAGGATTCGCACCTCTTCTTTCAGGATGCGATCTTTGAGGAGAGGATGTAAAGATTTATAGGTCAACAGGTCTACTTTCCGTCCCAGTATCTCTTCTAACTCGAGCTGTAACCCCACCAGATCCAACAAACTCTTTCTGCCTTTAAACTGGATTAAAAGGTCCAGGTCACTTCTCTTCCGTTCTTCTCCCCGGGCAAATGAGCCAAAAATACCGGCCTGGACCACATGGTTCCGCCGGAGGATGGGAAGCACTATCCTTTCGATTCTTTTCAGCCGCACTCGTTTATTTGCCATAAAGCCCCGTACAGCCGGGAACTATTTAAATCTTTTTTGATTTTTGTATCTCCCATTCCTACCTTTATATACATCCCCCCTTCCCAAATAGTAAAACGACTTTGACTGACTTACTAAAAGGAGTGCGTTCTGCGGCTTTGGACCTGGCGGTACTGGCGGGAGGAGGGGTGGTGAGGGAGATGATTCAAAAAATTAATTACCGGGCGCCCGTGGTGATCCAATAAAAATTAGTC
>JAHFSD010000046.1 GCA_023265925.1 archaeon | reverse complement strand
CAAAAGAAAAGAAATGGAGAACGCCAGCAGAAAGGGCGAAGATAAGAGTAAAGTTAGGAGAGAGATTTCAGTTGTTAAATCTAATTAAACAGGCATATCCCGAAGATTAAAGAGAATCCGGTTTCTACACTTTTGCGTTTCTGAGAGAATCAATCGCCGCAAAAGTGTAGATTACGAGGCTTTTGCCTAATCAGATATAAAACGCAAAAGTCGAGGGTTTCTTCCGGCTGTGGGACAGTAAAAGTGCACTGGTCAGTTAATCCAGCTTTCCACCTACTTCCCTACCCTTGCTTTGTTTCCTTTCCCCACCAGCCCACACTACTTTAGGGTAACATTCTTTTCCCGCACAACCTTTATATATCTCACCATTCTTCTCTTCTCCAAAACAGGTGATATTCATGCCCGAGGAAGAGTTGCCGATTCATTTGCTGGAAGAACTCAAAGACGAGATGGAAGCATTAAAGAAAAAGCTCCTGCAGCCCGAGGCCAAAGCCCAAGAGCTGATTCTGGAGATCGAAAGCCTGAAGGATTCCATTCACGAATTAAGCACCATTTTCCAGAAAGCGCTGCAAGAGGCCAAAGAAGAAGATGGTACGACCCTGCTCAGAACTATCAATGAGCGAATGGAAGCTGTTGTCAGCCAGAATGAGACGATTGCCAAAGGAATGATTGCCATTTCTGATAAAGTGGAAGATTTCATCAGCAAAGCCCGGCTGGTTCAGCTACCACCAATGATGCCGACGGCACTACCTTCCTCGCCCTTAACCATGGGGGTTCCTCCCTTGCGGGGAGCACGAACCGCTCCTTACCCGGAAGCGCCACTGCTGGCGGGCAGTCCGGAGCTCGGTGAAGATTTCGAAATGCCCCCTCCGCCTCCCGGCCCCGGGAAAAAACGGATTGGGTTATTCAAATGAGTTCTCTGAAAGCGTTCCAGATCTTACAGAGTGCCTCGCGGCAATACCGCCAGGGGCGGGAATCCCTGTCGAAAGGGGAAATCACCAGGAAAATCAATGAGATCAAGTACCTCTCAGCGCAGAAGAAAGTGCCGCGCATAACGTTGCGCAAAGAAATTATCCACCTGGAAAACAAGCTGCAGGGCATCTTTGACGTCGAGCAGCTGGTTCTGAAAGAAAAAAAACGGGAGTCGGGAAAAGTGCTGGCGTTGAAACGGCAGATTCAGATGCTGCAGCAGCGCTTGATGACAGCAGAAGACCAAGACCTGCAGAAGAAAATCGATACGTTTACCCAGCTGCTGGCGGAATATCTCGCCCAGAAAAAAACGCAGCGGGAAGTGAGCTATGCCCGATTGAATTATGCCCGATTGAAACCGCAGCTGAAACGGCGGCGGGGAAAGATGCTGGCCAAAGTCCTGGTGACGGAGCAGGACGTCGTCAGTGAAATGATGAAGTCCCGGGTCCGCAACCTGCAGGAACGGGTCGCCTTGCTGCAGCAGGCACTGGAAGTGAGCAAAGGTCTCGGCAAGGATAAGCAGGTACAGACATTTCAGGATAAAATCACGGTTCTGGAAAGGAAAATAAAAGAATATGCTGATCAGCATCCGGCGTTGCTGGAAGAGGACCTGCCGGAAGAAAATATCATGGAAGTGGAAGAATATGAAGAGGAAAAGCCGGACATAAAACATACCATTCTGTTTGGCGAGCCGCTGCCGACCGCGGCAGTTCTCGCGGCAGAAGAGGCGGAATTGGAAAAAGAGTTGCCCCTGCCGCCGCCACCGAAAAGGGGAGGGAAAAAATGAAATCCACAAAGAGTCAAGCTGATAAGATGATTATCGTCATTGTAATTATCGTGCTGTTGCTGTGGTTATTATATCTCATCTTTTTTCAGGGAAGGTAAAAAGAAGAGTACAGAGTTTCAGTTGATTTATACCCAACAAACAAGTAAAGGCAGAACAAGGAGAACCACTCTCACACATCCCTACCCATCACAGTCCTGCGGCCATTTTCCTTGGCCCGCTGGGCAGCCACCAGAATCAGCTGCTTGACGTTCTCATCTAACTTGTCGGGGAACTCCTTGGCGATCTGATCTACTCCCAGGTTGGCTTCTTTCAGGATCTCCTTGATTTGGGTGCGGACGACGAGCATGGGGTGAAGAGAAGGAGTAAGATATATAAAGATTGCCCTCTCCTAAATCAAGATGGCCGACTGCCCCTTCTGCCGCATCGTCAATGGCGAGATTCCCTGCCACAAAATCTATGAAGATAAAAGCAGCCTCGCCTTTCTGGACATCAAACCGCACGCTCCGGGGCATACCGTCGTCATTCCCAAAGTGCATGGAGATACTGTCTTTGACTTGAATGAACAGCAGAATAAAGAGATCATGGTTACTGTTCTCCAGACCATGAGGAGAATCCAGGAAGTTCTTCACCCTGATGGCTTCAACGTCGGCTGGAACCATCACCCGGCCGGTGGGCAGGTGGTGGCGCATCTGCATCTCCACATCTTCCCGCGCTACCAGGGCGATGGAGGGGGCAGTATGCATTCCATTATCAGGAATCCGGGAAACAGCAGTGTGAATGAGGTTGCCAGGTTGTTTTTGTAGCCAAGGCAGAGAACATTTTTCGTAGCTTTTGAGCAAACCTTTTTATAACTACCTCTTTCCTTGCCTCCGCATGGCGGTGTGGCTTAGCCTGGTTAAAGCGCCACTCTGACGAGGGCGAAGCTCATAGGAGTTGAGCGAAGAGAGCCTCGGCTCAATGATTAAACTCGATAACTGGGTTACGTGGAGATCGGGGATTCAAATTCCCTCACCGCCATTTTTTTTACCCTCTCCGGATGAAAAAAGTGTAAGGGAAATCTAAATCTCGGGAGATCTATATGGTGCATCTGGGTTCAGAAAAAGATAAACATCGCTGCCCGAAATGCCGCTCCATCCACGTCGATATCTATGAAGATAACGGCAAGAAAGTGCAGGCGTGTCTGGATTGCGGGTGGGAAGAAAAAGTACCAGAGGTGTAATGACCTTTTTGTCCCACTTTCTTACGCAACAAATATAAGTGGAATTGCTTTCCTGTTCTCCGCTAGAATACAACTGTCCCATGGTCTGCTCACCGCATCAGTACATCGTGCAACGCCTCGCTGTCGGGTACCAAATGAAGCCGCAGTATCAACAGGAAGTCCGCTCCCAGCCCAAGGTAAACTATGAGCCCTTAGCAAAACCAGAAGCCTATCAAAGTCAGGTCAATAGATTGCCGGGTATCAGGATTTACCGTACGAATCGGCAGAATGAAGCCAAGTATAACCCCAAAAGCAATTATCAGCTTCTACCCCTTGCTCAGCCGCTTCCCGGGCCGGAACAAACCTTTCCGAATAGAGAGGAAACGACCAGCCCTTGGCGTGATTATGGCTTGCCACTGTATATTGCCGAGGAGAAAGCAAGAATGGAACCATCACTCACTATAATGGAACCACCACTCACTATACAACAACCAAGCAAAAAACGAGAGCTGCTGCATCGTTTGATCCGGCAGGAATTGGATCATCTCCAACGACAGAAGCACGGGGAGGAAAAATTATGTGCAGCCTGACCGATGCCGAACGTCATGAAAAGGTAGCAGCCCTCTTTGCCGCAGAAGATAACCCGGCCAAAGCACGGGAACATTTCCTGGAAGCGGCCAGCATTTATGTCCTGCAGACAGAATTAAGCAGGAATGAGCAATTGCTGGAGTTAGCCAATGCCTGCTATGCTAAGGCACGGGAACTGACCGGAGAAAAAGGCATTCAAACCTTTTCCAAACAGGAATTAGCAAAGCGAACGTTGGAAGAATTAAAAGAATTCCAACAGGGTCCTTATCACCATGACATCTTGGCAGAATTAAAAATCCCAATCGCAACAAGCTGCGGGGATTTTTAGTGTTTGTTGGGAGATTTATTCATTTCACTGCAAGCAGTGGGGTTTTAGACCCAACAAACAAATACAGGGGGCACTTTAGGAGAAAATCATGTGCGGACAACAACAAATCCTGACTTTAGTACAATTGGCCCAGAAACAGGAAGCCGGCAATCCCGAGGAAGCGGCCAAAGCCTATCTGCAGGCAGCAGACTTGCTGCTGGAACAGTCACAAGACCATCCCGCCAAAGAAGATGAATATATCACCATTGCCAATAAGCTCTATCTCAAAGCCAAGAAACTCAGGAATAAAACCTTTGCCGGGAAGCTGCTGGCACCAAAAGATAATAAAATTGGCTTCAAAGATATTGGCGGCCTGGAAGAGTTAAAGGAAGAAATCAGGTTCAAGATCATAGAACCGTTCCGGAATCCCGAGCTGTTCAACTATTATGGCCAGCAGGCCGGCGGCGGAATTCTGATGTACGGCCCGCCCGGCTGCGGAAAAAGTTTGATTGCCAAGGCTACTGCCAATGAAGCCCAGGCTAATTTTATCCACGTCAAAGGCTCCGATATTAAAAGCAAATACGTCGGAGAAACGGAAAAGAACATTGCCGAACTGTTCCAGAAAGCGCGGGAAGCCCAGCCGACGATCATTTTCTTTGACGAATTTGAAGTGCTGGGGGGAGATCGCACCGAAGCCTATGCGCATGAGCGGAGTGCGGTAGCGCAATTATTGACGGAAATGGATGGGGTGGACACGAAAAATCAGCAGATCTTGTTGTTGGCAGCCACCAATGAACCGTGGTCAATTGATCCTGCCTTACGCCGCGAAGGCCGATTTGGCACCAGCATTTACATTCCTCCTCCGGATACGGAAGCAAGGAAAGCCATTCTTCAGCTGCAGCTGAGCAACCGTCCTACTGAGGAAATTGATTACGAGCTGCTGGCGGAGGAAACAGTGGGATGTTCCGGAGCAGATTTAAAGTCGGTCTGTGAGATGGCGGCCGCTATCCCGCTCAAGGAAAGTTTCATTACCAGGAACCGGCGGAACATAAATCAGGAGGATCTGGAAACGGCGCTGGGTAAAATCAATTCAGTGCTGAAGCAGTGGTTCAGGAAGGCACAGGAGCAGGTTGCCAGAAGAAGGCTGGAAGAATCGTTTCCGGAGTTGGTATTGGGAGCAGAGCAGCTGGCAATTACGGCCTAATCGAAGTCTAGAGGATTTTGCTCTTGATGAACTGGAAGAGCAGCTCTTCGGTGACAAAGAAGAAGGCTTGACCGGTATAGGGGGAAAGGAGTTGAGAAAGATTGTGCGAGAGAATTTTAAGAATAAAGACAAAGCAAAAATGAAGCGGAAAATTGCCTGAGCAAGAGAAGAAATGGAGCAAAATAACCTCCAGAAAGTTTCTTTATCTGATCCGGAAAGCAGAAGATGGGGGGTGTTGAGTCTGTTTTTTCTTTGTGGATAGTTATAGGAAATTCCCCGCCCAATCCGGTTTTTACTTTTAGTTACTTATAATTACTACTAATTTACTTTTAATTTACGGTTTTGTCAGCTTAGCACAGATACTTTTAAATACTTCTAATTACTTCTACTATCAGTATGGATGTCAAGCAAATTAAAGGGATCATAGAGAAAGGGGAGAACCAAGAGGTCGAATTTAAAGAGTCTTTTCATAGTTCGCAGGATGTAAAATCCAGTGAACCTGTACAGCCCATCATCACCGCCTAACCGGACGGATAGTGTTTAATCTTCGGGATATATTTAAATAGTAGTATTCATTCTCTTCTAAAGAGGTGATTAGAATGGTTCAATGTATCTTTTGCAAGTCGTCCAATAATATTGTGAGAGCTGGTT
>JAHFSD010000033.1 GCA_023265925.1 archaeon | reverse complement strand
CCAAAAGGTGAGGCGCACAAAGGAATGACGTTCCTTTGGCGCACCAATGAGGTCGTTGCCTCATTGGTTGCGAGCTAAGCGATTGCTTGCACCCCGCCCGTTAAGTTACCGTTTCTTCCCAGGCTACTGTGGTCTATAGCGAGAACGGCTGCGGGAAACGGGCGAGCCTCGCGGCCAGCCAGCCATTTTCTCCTGCCACTATGCACATACAAGTGAAGACCATTTAAGTCAGGAAGAGTCGCAGGCATCGCCAAAGCCATCATTGTCAGAATCTTTCTGTGCGCCTACCCGGAAGGAAGCGGAATGGATTCCTCCCGCATAATCCTGGTAAAGAATCTCAGTGACCCAAATCCAGCTAGAATCCTGCACACGATATAATTGTCCTGCTTTGAGTTTAGGTGTTGGTTCTTGATTGACGCGAAACTTTGCTTCGTCCCAATCAATGAAAACAAGGATAGTCTCATAATTAGTTCCGCTTACAGAATTGGTCTGACTTTCTCCTTCCATTAGAGTTCCCGCCTGGCCCGTATTTGTGATGGTTGGACAATTATCACAAGCGTCTCCTAAACCATCCTGATCACTATCTGGTCCACCGCAGGCGTCCATCAGGTTGAGACATATTCCCTGCTGACATACTCTATGATAGCCTGTACAGGCATTCCCAAAATAACCGCAATTTTCCAGGCCGTTACATACATCTATGCCATCAATAACATTGTCACAATCATTATCTACGCCATCACAGACTTCAAGGGCTGGACTACAGGCTTGTCCGCACTGCCCTTCAGTACAGGTAAATCCCGCCGGGCACTTATTTCCACATTGCCCACAATGTTGAGTATCGGCTTGAAGATTAAAGTTTTCATCAACTTGGTTATCACAATCATTATCCTGTCCATCACAAATTTCCTCCTGGGGAACACAAGCAGGGATACAGCTCCCCTCCTGGCATAGATAACCAGCAGAACACAAGGCATCTGCCGGACAGCTCGCGCAATTCTCTCCCGGATCGGGAAGACCATTTCCACAAAGAGGAATACAGACGCCTCCCTGACAGATCTCTCCCGATTCACATTGTGTTTTACAGGATTCAAATATGGTACTGCTGGCACAGCGATAATCCAAGGCAAACATATTTCCAGTACTTGCTGTGCTGCCGGAAGTCCTTCCTCCCGATCCTGTTCCCTGGATTTGGCATTGGTCAGGAAAGGTATAGGTTTTCAATAAAGTCTTCTTCCCCTGTTTAACGTTTTTAGTTATGGTTACTGCTCCGCCAGCATCGCTGCAGGAGACAACCGACGTTTGCCTACAGCCGGCTGCAATAGCTTGTCCAGCCACTACCACCTCCTCAAACACCTCTTCCTCCGGCGTTGCTTCCTTTGGCACACAGCTAATTATAAACAGCGCTACCATTAATAAGCTCAGAAGAATGATTACTCTCCCTGAAAACCTCATTTTGAGAGAATGATTTTTTAATGGTTTATATAATTTTCTAACTTTTCTTTACACTTTCCCTTCCATCTCTCTCTGTATCCCCTGAATGACCTGCCGGTTCCGGGCACTCAGATCAGCAAGCCTCTTTTCCGGCAAGGCGGAGGACATCGTGCCAAACACTGTCTCATTGATGGCAATGCAGCGGTGCAGCACCGTCATGGTTACGTCCCGCTTCCATTCCAATTTCTTCTGGTTGCTGAGCATCAGGAATTCCCGCAGCTTTTCCAGGGAGCTGCTGATGCTGTTAAGGATCAGCTCGGCGCTGACACTGTCAATTTCCTTGGTGAACTGATATTTCCGGCCCCGCTCAACTAAACCGATAATTTCACTGAGCGTGTCCTCAAACTGGGAGATATAGACGTACACTTCCTGAATTTCCCGCTTCTGGATCGTTCCCTGTTCAATGGCGCTGATCAGCCGGTTGAGATGCTGGCGGAACAACAGCAAGGTGCTGCGCAGGCGGTTGATCCTTTCCTGAAAGGAAATATCGTAAATCTCGTTGAGCATGGCATTCTGCTTGATGGAAATCAATTTAGAGGTCACAAAAGCCAGCAGCAGTAAGCCAAAGACGACTTCAAGGATGGAGATGATCTTGAAAGTGCCGAGCGGAAGGATGTCGCCAAAGCCGGTAGAGGTGGCCGTAATAAAGCTGAAATAGATGGCATCGAGCAGATCTTTTACCGGTTCATACTTGACGTTGTAGTAGAGATGATTCATACTATTAGAGAAGTAAAAATAGAACAGGCCAAAAAGGACAATCACCGTAGCCCAGACTACCAGGATATGCACGAAGGTCACCCGATCCACCCAGCTGGTAACTTGGTGCTGGTGGAATTCTTCCAAAGCCTTGTTGATGTCGCGGAAGCGTCGCTTGAACATGGCGGGAGTTCTGCCCGTTTTCTTTAAAAACTTTTAGGAAAACATCGCCCCAAAAATGACTACAAACTAACTACTAACTACTTACTCCTCCTTGATCATCCGGCCCGCGAAATCTTTACGGTGTTAGGAAGCGCCGACGAAACATTTAAATCTTTCCCAAACTTCCTCCCGGCCATGGACAAAAAACTGTTCGCTTCCTTTTCTGATGAGCTCCGGCGTCTCGCCACGACCAGAGGGAGCATTATGGAACTGGCCGGAGCGTGGAAAGATCTCTCCGAAAAAGAGGCAGAAAGGATGAAAGAGAGGATTCGGGAACGCCGCAATGAACAAAACCGTCTCAATGAAATTCACCGGAAGAGGTAAATGATGTTTGCTGATACCACTTTACTCGTCGATTTGATTGCTTAATTGCCGGTGTCGCACTGGCCAACGGCATTATGGAAATTATTACCGAAAATAAAAATCCCAATCGCCCTAAGGGGCGGGGTATTTTAGGTAATGGGGATTTTTAATGTTGTGAACCCCGCTCGATAATATGATTATAGGGGAATACCCAATCGCTGCAAGCAGCGGGGTATCACAACAAATAAAGAGCATTTCGAAAGAGTACGTGGATTAAAAGTTAAAACCTATTAAAATCACGGCTTATACCTCTCCATCGTCCTGGGAAACGGTATGGCATCTTTAATATTCTCCAATCCGCAAATCCATTTTATCAGCCGTTCCACTCCTAACCCAAATCCACCGTGAGGAACGCTGCCATATCGTCTCGTGTCCAGATAAAATTCATACTTGGCCGGATCTTCGCCCTGTGCGCGCAGCCGCTCTTTGATTTTCTCCAAATCATGCTCCCGCTGCGAGCCACCAATGATCTCGCCATGGCCTTCGGGAGCAAGAAAATCACAGCCCTGCACCACTTCATGATTCCGGGGATCTTCCATCATGTAAAATGCTTTTACTTTCTTGGGATAATGAGTGCAGATGACTGGCACATCATAGAGGGAAGTTAATTTATCTTCCTCAATCGTCCGCAAATCCTTGCCCCATTCCACCTCCAGATTGCACTGCTCTTTGAGAATCTTCAGCGCCTGAGTATAAGTTATCCGCACAAACTTTTTCTTCAGCAGCGGCTCGAGTTTGGACAAATCACGCTCCAGCACTGCCAATTCCGGCTTATTTCGCACCAGCACCCGCTTAACGACGTGTTTAATCAATTTCTCGCCATAATTCTGGATGTCCTTGAACGTGCACCAAGCTAATTCCATCTCGGCATGCCAGTATTCCGTGAGATGACGGGAAGTCTTACTGGGCTCAGCGCGGAAACTGGGGGCAATGGTATAGATTTTCTCGATGCTGAAGATAGCTGGTTCGGCATACAACTGCCAGCTTTGCGACAGGAAGACTTCCTTCTTCTTATCGAAGTAATCAACGGAAAACAGGTCGCTGCCGCCTTCACACTGCACCGCCTGAAAAATGGGAGAATGATACTCATAAAAGCCATTCCTGCGGAAAAATTCATGGATAGCACCAAAGACCGTGCTTCTGACTTTCAGTATCGCTGTCATTTTCTGGCTGCGTAGCCACAGATGCCTATTATCCGCAAGGAACTCCACCGATTGATCTTTGGCAATGGGAAAATTCTCGCTCTTTCCTACTAAAGCATAGCTGTTCACCTGAATTTCATAGCCGGTAGGTGCCCGGTCATCTTTACGCAATTCTCCGCTGATTTCCAGCGAAGCTTCCACCTGCAGATGATCAATTTCATCCCAGCTTTTTTGAAATTTTTCCCGGTCAAAGACGCATTGGATGATATTGCTGGAATCCCGCAGAATGACAAATTTCAGCTTGTTGCTGCCCCGCTCGCGATGGACCCAGCCGTGGATCGAGACGGCGCCCTGGCCCTGTGTTAAGGCGTCCTGGATGGAAAGGAATTTTGTCATTTTACCTCGAAAAGGGAAGAACCTATAAAAAGGTTTCTTGCACTCATCATACGCTTACTTGAACCGCTGCTTCCAATTTGCCTTTTTCAGCACAGTGCACACTGTGGATCGCCCTTCCCGACGGATCCGCCCGTCCCTGAAACTCCTTGCTCCAGCGCAAAGCGGTGGGGGTGGAGCAAGCTATCGAAGGGCCAACAGGTACAGTCAGGGCTGCAGCCGGGCTCTTGAACAGGCTGTCAAAAATCTCCCGGTAACAATATTCCTCTTTGGTCAGCGGTGTCTGCTGTGGAAATCTGCTCGCAGCTGAAGCCATCATTTCATCCGTGACCAGTTCTTCCGCCCGTTTCTTTAACTGATCAATCCAGCTGTAACCGACACCATCGGAAAATTGTTCTTTCTGTCGCCAAAGAATTTCTTCCGGCAGCTGCCCGGTAAACGCCTGGCGAAGTACTTCTTTCTCAATTTTACTTCCCGGGCACATCTTCTCCTGGGGATCGATGCTCATCGCATACTCTAAAAATTCCTTGTCCAGGAAGGGCACTCGCACTTCCACGCCCCAGGCAGCAGTAGATTTGTTGGCTCGTAGGCAGTCGTATTTACTCAGCAAAGAAAGTTTCCGGACACATTCTTCGTGGAATTCCTTGGCATCCGGCGCCATGTGAAAATAAAGGTAGCCGCCAAAGATTTCGTCAGAACCCTCTCCGGAAAGGACCATCTTGATGCCAAACGATTTAATCTTTCTGGCCATCAGGTACATCGGAGTAGAAGCTCTTATCGTCGTGACGTCAAAGGTTTCCAGGTGATAAATCACATCCCGCAGGGCGTCCATCCCTTCCTGAATGGTGAAAGTTATCTCGTGATGGTTGGTTCCCAGATACTCGGCGACTTTTCGGGCATAACGCTGATCTGGCGAATCGGCCAAGCCAATGGAAAAGGAATGTAATGGTGAAAGTTTTGCCCGCTTCTGGGCTTTGGAGGCAATGGCCGCAATCAGAGATGAATCCAGACCACCGGAAATCAGCAGGCCATAAGGCACATCGGACATCAGCTGCTGCTGCACGGCTTTTTCCAGTTCCCAGCGGAGCCTTGGCCGGGATACTTTTTTAGTGGGCATCGTCTGCATCCATTTCGGGCTGTACCAGCATACCCATTCTTTCTCTTTTCCCCGATAATAATGTCCTGGCGGAAATTCCTCGATTTTAGGGCAGAAACAGTCCAGCGCCTTCATTTCGCTGCTGATATGAGTTGTTCCCTGCTCATCCCACCCAATATATAGTGGGCAAATGCCGAGATGATCCCTTGCGGCAAAGTAGTCTCCGCTTTGCTTATCGTAGAGGACAAAGGCAAAGATCCCGCTGAGCATCTCAACGCACGCCGGGCCAAACTCGTCATAGAGGTAAAGGATGATCTCACAGTCCGACTTGGTCTGCCAGTCGTGCTCTTTCTGTAACCGCTTCCGCAATTCCAGGTGGTTGTAGATTTCTCCGTTGACGGCGAGAACACGTCCGGTTTTTGTGTCGATCAGGGGCTGAGCGCCCGAGGCCGGGTCAACAATCGCTAAGCGTTCATGGGCAATGACTGCTTTTTCATCGCTGTAAATCCCACTCCAGTCGGGGCCGCGGTGGCGAATCGTGGCCGCCATGCTGAGGGCCCGGCTTCTATAGGTTTCTGCTTTCCCGTTCAGCTCCATAATGCCAATGATGCCGCACATTTTTCCCTCTAGGGGGACTGTTTATCTCCAGTTCATTAATCTTACTGCCCTCTACTATTAATATCTATCCCAGAATTTATGGAATATTATCCAAAAATAACGAAATATTTATATAAAAGTGGAACATCTGTTCCATTATGGAGCCTGAACTTGTGGATGGAGAGGAAGGATGAACGCTGAACTCGACGATAAAGACGGGAAGATCCTGGACGTGCTGCAGGAGCATGCTGAATATACCACCCGGCAGATCGCCAAAAGGACCTTATTGCCTGCTACTACCATCCATCACCGCATTCAGAAATTACGGAAAGAAGGCATCATCCGGAAATATACCGTGCGGCTGGACTGGGGGAAAGTCGGAAAAGGCTTTGTCGCCTATGTGCTGATCTCAGCTAACCTCTCTGTGCTCAAGCAGAAAAAGAAGACGCAGTATGATTTGGCTGAAGAAATCCGGCGGTTTTCTGCCGTGGAACGGGTGGACATTGTGTCGGGTGGAACAGATTTAGTGGCGATTGTCCGGGTCAGGGATGTGGAAGAGTTCGATAAATTCCTGCTGGGAAAACTGCAACTGGTGGAAGGGATTGAGAAGACGCAGTCAATGATAGTTATTCATAAGACGTAGAGTTTGATTGTGCTCCATCACAGTTCATAGAGAGAAAAAAAGAAGGATTTTACTTTCGCAGATAGGGAGCAAGCTGTCGCACCATAAAATTAACCAACAGCGGTTTGTCGCGATCATCGAATTTAAATGCACTCTGAGGTTGTGTCCAGTTCGGCGGCTGTAGATGATTCCCTGCTAAGGCTTCGACAACTTCCTGAACAGCCTGTTCGTCAAGTTCTCCTACTACCTGTGCTCTGTTAAATCTGTTTAGAACGATAATGCCTTTCTCTGAATAAACAGTGGCTTTTGCCCTCTGATATGCACCCTGGCCCAGCCCAACACCGCTCCAAACTGAGGAGTGGGGAAGTTCTTGCGCTGGTTTCTGAGAGAAATTTGGATCAAGATTGAAAGAGATATTAGGGGTGCCCATCCCTTCGTATCTGTTCCTATTAGGAAGATAATTCAGCGGCATTTTCGGAGAAGCAAGGGCATAATGCACTCTAAAATGGTAATGGTCCATAAAAGAATTATATTGTACTTGCACTACAGGAATTTCTATTTTATCTGGTTCAGTTCCAATTAATTCCAATCTATCCATGGTATCCCACTAGAAAGCTTGGACTAAGCCCACTTTATATATTTTATTAAACAATGAGAGAAAGATTTATATATAACAAAGAGAACACAAAATGTAGTGAAAAAGAATGGAGATCACCAAGTACAAAATCAGGCCGAGCAAGCATTTTATCTTGACCTGGATGAGGAAGTGGGGTTACGATCAGCAGGGATTGCAAAGCGCTTTAGAGCAGGCCTACAAAGTCGAAAAAGTAGGAAAATACAAGTATGAAGCTTATGTTCGAACAAAAGGAAAAAGCCGGAAACTTATCTTCATTAAAGATGAGGAATACAAAGAAATCTTTATCATCACGGGAGCAGAAGGAACATGAGAAAATGCTTGGTCTGTGAGGAAGGGAACTTGATAAAAGTGGAAGATATCACCCTAGAGATAAGCGGCTATGTCTTTATTGCCAAAGGAGAGCGCTGTGATCATTGTCGCGAGGAATTTCCCTACGAGCAGGAAACTGCCAGGATAATTTCCATCGCTCAGAAATTAGGCGTGTGGCCTGAACCGCTAAAGTTATATCGGCACTTATCAAAAAGCGGTGGTGGTCTCGTGTTTAGGATTCCGAGCGATCTGGAACGGCAGCTTAACCTGGATGAAAACACCGAAATAGCCATCACTAAAATCGGCAATAAGATTGTCATTGAGGCCGAGGCGGCAGCTGCTTAATTCTGAATAGTATAAGGAAAGCTGGAAATTGCGGGCAAGGCCAAGAGGGAAGCTCGGCTACACGATTGCTAGCACCATGTCGTCGTTAGGGACGGAAAACCATCGGGATATACAGCACTGCTGCAGCGATCATTTCATCTGGTTTTCCGCCGAGCTTCCGGCCTGCCCGCAATTTCCCAGAGCAGCTTTCCTTATACTCTGAATACAAATATTATTAAAGGAAAACAAAAATTCTTCCTCGTAAGGACCCGTCGCCTAGCCTGGATAGGGCACAATCGTAAATGGTGCAGGCCTCCTAAGCTTGGTCTCGGGAGTTCGAAGCAAGTTACACTATGCAAGTCGTACTCAAGTGGGATATTCCTCCCTACGGTCGGAAATCCCACGACACTGGCAAAATAATGTAACTTGCCAGAAAATCTCCCCGGGTCCGCTTTTTATCCCTAGCGAGCCGAATCCTCCACTTTTTCTTTCACTATCTATTTAAAGTACCTTTCTCTTCCTCCCCATCGTGGCTTCCGTCATTGACTATGCAACCCAAGGAACAAGGATTTTCCTGACCAGCCTGAAATCCCGCTGCTCTTCCCAGCACTATGCCGGCAACGCCCAGGAAATCTGCCAGCAGATCGTCAAGGACTGCTGGAATGGCCGCTTCTTTCAGACTTCCACCACCAATTTTCCGCAATTCTGGACCAGAGATTTTGGCTGGTGTACCTCTTCGTTGATGAAGTTGGGATATGAACAGGAAGTACACCATACTTTGCGTTATGCCCTGCATCGCTTTCAGGAAGCGAATAAAGTCACCACCACCATCACGCCGAAAGGAAGGCCCTTTGACTTCCCCACCATGGCAGTTGATTCCCTGCCCTGGCTGATCCATAGCATCAAAGTTTCCAAATTTGGCTACTACCCCTATAAAGATTTTCTCAACCGGCAGATCCAGAGATTTAATGAGAAAGTAATCAATCCCCAGACCGGGCTGGTCAGGCCGGACATTTATTTCTCTTCCATAAAAGATTTATCCCTCCGGAAAAGTTCCTGCTACGACAATGGTATGGTGGCAATGCTCGCCCAGGATTTGAATGGACTGAACCTGGAAAATCCTTTCCGGCAATTTAATTATCCTAAACTCCTGCGGCAGCATTTCTGGAACGGAAAGTATTTTTATGACGATCTGAGCAAGCGGGATTATGTTGCCGGGGACGCCAACCTGTTTCCTTTCCTTCTCGGCATCATTAAGGATGAAGAAATGCTGAGAATGGCGGTGCAGCAGATCCGGGCAGCAGGATTGGACCAGCCCTTCCCCCTGAAATATACGGCCAACAGAAAAAATATAAAGTTTGTCTGGCAGGAATTGTTTGTCCGCAATTACGAAAGCGATTCCATCTGGACCCATCTGGGGCCGTTGTACATCAAGGTCGTGCAGCAGATCGATAAAGAATTGGCCGCAGAGTACAAAAAGAAGTACACGGAACAAATTGAGAAGCACGGCAATTATTTAGAAGTGTTCTTTCCCGATGGCAAGCTATTTCGCAGCCCGTTTTATTATTGTGATCAGGGGCTGCTGTGGGCAAGTAATTATTTGACGTTGTAGTCCTGCCGCAGAATAGTTTTAGCGTGGCGTGGCCTTCCAGGATAAGTTTAATCTTTTCTTCTTTGAACAGGAAGTATTACCCCTCTTCGTAATACTTCAGTATCCTGAAGCGGCTTCTCGACGATGGCAGCGTGGGGCATGGCCAAGAGGGCGAGGCGAGCTGAACCATTGCTTGCACCCCGCCCGTTAAGTTACCGTTTTTTCCCTTGTTACTGCTGCCTATAGCGAGAACAGCAGCGGGAAACGGGCGAGCCTCGCGGCCAGCCCCACGCTGCCTAAAACTGGAAACGCCGCCTGTGCCGTGAGCCTCGTGCTTTTCTGGCTTGCTCAGTCGCCCAAATCCAGTATTTCTTCCCGCTGAAAAGCACCTTGATAATTCTCATGAACGAAGGCAGTTCTCGGCTCACATCTTGGCACGGGCGGCGGCGTTTCCCTCTATCGAGAAGCCGCTTCAGATTGGTGAAGAGCTATCCCTCTTCCACATTCTTATAAACCGCTCAAAATCTCCCGTTCTGTCAAAAATAGGGCGGGCGGACCACCAGTCATAGACTGGTGGCATGTTCGCTTCGCTCACCGCCCGCCCATTTTTGAGCACACCGAAATTCCACAAATCGATAAGTGGTTTACGGAGTAAACCACCATTCAAAGAATGGTGGAATTTCGCGTGTTTACAAAACGCCACATAATTTCTACTGTATAGTAAAAATGTTATTGCCGCAATATTTATATATTTACACTGTTTACATTGTAAATATGGGCATTTCCACCATTTCCGTACGGGTTCCGGACGAGGTGAAGCAGGACTTAAAGTACTTTGAGAAGGAAGAGAAGCTGACGCAGACTTCGGAAGCAGCACGGAAGTTACTGATGATCGGCTTAGAAAGCTGGCAACGGGAACGGGCCTTGCAACTGCTGGAGCAGGGAAAGGTAAGCTTTTCTAAAGCTGCTCACATCGCCAAAATGGATCTGTGGAGTTTTGCGGATCTGATTCAAGAGCGGAAAATAGTCTGGATCAAGGACTTAGATATGCTCAGGGAGGATATTCGTGCTGCGAAATGAAACAGATTTTCGTTTTCGATTCCACACCCTTGATGTATCTTGCTAAAGTGTACCTTCTGGAAAAAGTTCTCCGTCTCGCCGAAAAGAATATCATTCCCCAATTAGTGTGGGAAGAAGTGGTACAACGGGGCTTTCTGGTAGGAAAAGAAGATGCTTCCCACGTTGATCTTCTCATAAAAAAAGGTCTTATTGGAATAGATGCCATCCCCTTAAGAGAAGAGTTTTTGTACAATACTCATTTGAGCCCGCCCGATAGAGCCGTGCTTATCATCTGTAAGAAGCATAAAGGGATCCTCATTGCTGATGATGCTGAGATACGAAAAACGGCAAGAATTCACGGAATTGAAGGCCATGGCTCTGTTTATTTGTTATTTCTCTTGCTCTCCCAAAAACGAATCAATAAAGAAGAATTTAAAGCTGCTCTTAATAGTCTGGTTGAAAAAGGATGGTACTGTTCAATAGAATTCTATACTCAGACTATCGCGGAGCTCGAGAAGCGTTCATGACCTCCCTCCTCCACTTTTCCCAAAATTTCCGTAACCATACCGAAACAACGTTTTCGGGATTTTCAAAATTTCCCCGAAATTTTGAGAAACCATACGGAAGCAAAGCTTCCGGGGTTTCCAAAATTCTCTGGAATTTTGGCAAACCTTTATAAACAAACCCCTGTAAAAGAGCTTCACGATGGGCCGGGGCATATATTCTACATACTGACAGTCAGTGTTGTAGGTAACCCTCTGCCTGATGCCCTGGTAGTGTAGTGGCCAAGCATGGAGCCCTGTCACGGCTCCGACCCGGGTTCGAAAGCAAGTTACACTATGCAAGTCGTACTCAAGTGGGGCACTCGCTCCGCTCGACCCCACGACACTGGCAAAAGGGTGTAAGTTGTCAAGAAAATCCCGGCCAGGGCGTTCCTGGGCCGGTAGCTCAGCTTGGTAGAGCGCTTGACTTTTAGGTCAAGAAGCAATCAAGCGGTCGCGAGTTCAAAGCAAGTTACACTATGCAAGTCGTATTCAGGTGGGGCATTCGCTTCGCTCAGCCCCACGACACTGGCAAAATGGTGTGACTGACCGAAAATCTCGTCCGGCCCGCTTTTCCCTTTCCCCAAAAATGGACGTCGGCAAACATTTCCTGGTACCCCCGCACCGCAAACTGAGCGAGGCGGAGAAGCAGAAAGTACTGGAACAGTTCCACGCTCAGGTTAAAGACTTCCCCAAGATTTTCAAAAGTGATCCGGCCCTGGTTAAATTGAGCGTCAAGCCCGGCGACTTCATTGCCATTGAACGCCAAAGCAAAACGGCGGGCAGTTCCACATATTATCGGGCGGTGGTAGATAATGGATAGGTCAATCTTAATCAGGAAATATTTTGAGGAAGAGAATCTGGTAGCGAGCAACATCCAGTCGTTCAACACCCTGCTGGAAAAAGGGCTGCAGGAAGTGATTGAAGAGAACAAGGAAGCCGAACCGACCATCATCCCCCATAACATCGAAAAATTCAAGATACGCTTTGGCCGGATTACCGTCGGCAAACCGGAAATCATCGAAGCGGATGGCAGCCGGCGGCCGATCTACCCGATGGAAGCGCGGCTGCGAAAAATCTCCTACCATGCGCCGATTTTCCTGGAAGTAAGCAGTTATATCAACGACGTGCAGCGGGAAAATTTCCTGGCGGAAATCGGGAAACTGCCCATCATGCTCAAAAGCAAGTATTGCCATCTGGAGAAAGCCAATGCGGAAGAGCTCATCAAGCGCGGGGAAGACCCCACTGATCCCGGCGGCTATTTTATCATCAATGGCACGGAACGGATCATTGTCAATGTAGAGGATCTGGCCGCCAACAACTTTATTGTGGAAGGCGAAGGCAACAATTTCATTGGCCGTTATTTTGCTGCCCAGGGGTCTTATAAAATACCCCATACGATCGAGCGGAAGAAAGACGGCCTGTTCTACATGACGTTTACCCGCATTAAGTCCATGCCGGCCCTGATCATCCTCAAGGCGTTAGGCCTGACCCGGGATGAAGATATCATGCGCGCGGTCTCAGAGGAACGGAATTACGAGGAAATGATCCTGAACCTCTATGAATTCATTGAAATTAAGGATCAGGAAGAGGCGCTCGATTACATCGGCAAACGCATCGGTGTTCCCCAGACCAGGGAGATCCGCCTGGAACGGACCAAGGAGATTCTGGACAAGTTCCTGCTGCCCAATGTCGGGATGGATGCCAAAGATCGCCTGGCCAAGGCACGGAACATCGGCAAGATGCTGAAGAAGTACATGGAAGTGAGCCGGGGCGAGCGTCCCCAGGATGATAAGGATCATTACAAAAACAAACGCATCCGCATGAGCGGCGACCTGTTGATTGACCTGTTCCGCGTGAATTTCAAGATTTTGGTTGGCGACATCCTTTACAATTTCCAGCGCATCATCAAGCGGGGAAAATTGCCGTCCACGAGGGTGATCATCCGGGACAAATTATTGACGTCACGCCTCTACAGCTCGATGGCTACCGGCGAATGGGTAGGAGGTAGGCAAGGCATCTCCCAGCGGATGGACCGTTCCAATTTCCTGGCGATGATTTCCCACCTGCAGAAAGTGGTAAGTCCGCTTTCCAGTTCACAGGAAAATTTTGAAGCGCGCGCCCTGCATTGCACTCACTTGGGCCGGATCTGCCCGATTGAAACGCCGGAAGGGACCAACATCGGCCTGCGCAAGAATTTAGCGATGCTTTGCTCGATTTCCAACTCTACACCGGAACCAGCGGTGCTGGAACGGATCAAAACGCTGGATTTCCGGGAGGCGGCCTGATGGCAGACGTCTTCCTGAACGGAAAATTTGTCGGGACGGTGGAAGATCCCACGTCGTTCGTGAAAGGTGTCCGGGACCTGCGGCGGGAAGGCAGCCTGCCGCACACTATCAATGTCTCTCTCGATCAGGAAGCGCAGGAGATTTACCTGTTCTCCGACGAGGGCCGGGCCCGCCGGCCGCTGATCATCACCAAAGAGGGGAAGCCGTTATTGACGGAGAAACATCTGAAGCAATTGGCCGATGGTGAGATCACCTGGAATGACTTAGTGCGGCAGGGAGTGGTTGAATACCTGGACGCGGTCGAAGAAGAAAATGCCTTGGTGGGATATAATGAAGAGATTCTCACCCCTGAGCATACTCACCTGGAAATTACGCCGGGATCGATGTGCGGGCTGACAACGGCATTGGTGCCGCATGGCAACTATAACCAATCATCCCGCCTGATCATCGGCAGCAAGAACCAGAAACAGGCTCTCGGCTTCTACGCTGCCAATTATTTGCTGCGGATGGACATGGATTCCAACGTGCTGCATTACCCGCAGATGCCGCTGGTAAAAACCAAGATCCATGACGTTGCCAATTACGAGCAGCATCCTTCCGGGCAAAACATGATTGTCGCAGTGATGTGCTATGACGGCTATAACATGGAAGACGGGGTTATCCTCAACAAAGCCAGCGTGGAACGGGGCTTGGCCCGCAGCACCTATTTCCGGCCGGTGACCGTGGAAGAGCTGCGCTATTCTGGCGGGCTGGTGGATGAAGTTTCCATCCCGGAGAAGGACGTGAAAGGCTACCGCAGCGAGAAGGATTATGCTTTTCTGGAAGGCGACGGGATTATTTATCCGGAAGCTAAAGTGGATGAAGGGAACGTGGTGATCGGGCGAACGAGCCCGCCGCGCTTCCTCAGCAGCATGGAAGAATATAATTTAGCGGCCGCGACGCGGAGGGAGAGCTCGGTCGTGTTAAAGCATGGTGAGCGGGGAGTCGCTGATTTTGTGATCATTACTGAGAATGATGAAGGCAACAAGCTGATTCAGGTCCGTTTGCGGGAAGAGCGCATCCCTGAGATTGGCGATAAGTTCACTTCCCGCCACGGGCAGAAAGGCGTGACTGGCATTCTCGTACCGCAGCAGGATGCGCCGTTTTCAGCATCGGGCATTGTCCCTGACGTTATTTTTACGCCGCATGGCGTTTCTTCCCGGATGACCATTTCGCACCTGATTGAGTTGATCGGCGGGAAAGTTGCCGCGTTGGCCGGACGGTTCGTGGATGGAACGCTGTTTGAAGGCGAGACCGAACAAGCGCTGCGGAAAGAGTTAGTCGAGCAGGGCTTCCATGAGAATGGGACGGAAACGTTTTATGATGGCCGGACAGGAAAAGAGATGCTGGCCCGGATTTACGTTGGCAACATGTACTATCTGCGCCTGCGCCACATGGTGGCAAACAAGATGCAGTCCCGGGCGAGAGGGCCGATCCAGCTGCTGACGCGGCAGCCGACGGAAGGGAAAGCCAAGGAAGGCGGCTTGCGCCTGGGTGAGAT
>JAHFSD010000032.1 GCA_023265925.1 archaeon | reverse complement strand
AATTTACCATCTGCTGCAGGCAATTTCAACCGGTGACAATTTGTCACCACCTCGCTTCCTTCTTCTCTAAGTCGTTGGCTGAGCTTATTCCAATATTTTCTAGCTGTTTGGAAATCGTTCTGCTCGGTTAAAAACGAGATAATATCAATAACAGAATAATACCATTCATTGTTATACCATAACCTTCTAAACTGTTTTCCCTGAAATACTATCAGAGAGGTATGCCTTATTATTTCATCTGTCATTTTCCGTCTCTTTTCCTGCTTCCTTTCGCCCCTCACCATTTTCCATCTCCCACCGGCCAACGAAGGGGCATATAAATAGTTTTCCCCTTCGGCGGGTGGGGGTGAGGTACACTGAGGTGGAAGGGTTGTCTAAGGTGGTAAGGGGAAACAATCAGCGCTGCTATTGCGCTTTTCTACTGCGCCTCAAAGTAATCGTCAATGAACGTCTGCTTGGACCGGTAATTATACCCGTCCTCGTACACGCTCAACAGCTCAATAATCCTGTTTTTCATGTTCATCGTACCCAACCTCCACTAAATTGATAATCAAAGGTGTCTTCCCTGCTCAGCAGAGTCCGCGTTGTCAGGGCGCGCACTTGCCGCTCAAACAATTGCTTGATGGTTTTGGTGGTGAGATCAACCATAACGATCACCTCTTTTTCAGAAATTTCCAGGATGAACTCATTTATATAGTCTAGCTGCGGTTGTCCAGTGCGGGAGTGGCTACCTTATTTTGCTGTTTAATGGCCTAATAGCAAAGAATTTAAAGCCATAACGGTTTGGAAAAAGTTGTCCAGTGGCTTCCCTGTGGGCAAATAATTTCAGTATAGAAAGGGCTTATGGAAATGGTTTATTTCAGCAGCGATTTTAAGGGGCGCAGTTTATTGCACCAGCACTCCCTGCACCATGCCTTCCTGTCCCGGGCGGCTGGTCAGGCGCACTTTCCCTAACTTCGTTTCTACCACTGCCCCCTTGGTCATGATGTTGCGCCGCACCAGATGCGGGTTAGCAGGATTCTCAATCACGTTCAGAATTTCCGTCTTGGTGGTCTTGCCCTGCTGATTGGAAACGGTGATGAGGTTGGTAGAAAGAATCTTCTGCCGATAATGACCGCCCTGCCCGCGGACAGCCCTTTTCCGCACGGTGGCATCCAGTTTGGTTTCAGCGGGAATGCCGGCAAGCTCAAATCTCTTCTTGCTGCGGAAATAGTGGTAGAGTCCTCCACTGACCTTACGGCGTGAACGCCATTGGGACCGGGCCATACTCTGCTGCTTCGTGCGGGTTGTTTAAAAAGGTTGCTCTATTATTTTGGGTTTGGCGAGTCCGGCGCTTTCCCGCATTTTCAGGGCTTTCCTATTTTACTACTGACGATTTACCTTCCTTGATCATTGGGCACGCGGAAATCATCCTTACGCATTTACAACAACTTTCGTGCGGTGCTTACTTTGTTCGTACACTTTCCTTTCCATTCACAATCATCTCTTTAATCCTTTTCTTCCCATTCCACTCCAGCGCTTCCTCCAGCACTTCTTCAATCATCGTAACGGGAACGATCTTGACGTTCTCCAGCCGGGCGGCATCCACAATGATGTCCTGCATATTTGACTTGGGGACAATGATGGTCTTAATCCCGGCATCAATTGCCGCTTCCACTTTGGAAGAGACGCCGCCGATGGGCAGAACTTTGCCCCGCACCGACAGCGAGCCAGTCATGGCCACTTCCTGCTTGACGGGAATGCCTTTCAGGGCAGAAATAATTGCCGTTGCAACTGCAATCGAGGCAGAATCGCCTTCCACGCCTTCATAAGTCTGCAGGAACTGGACAAAAATATCCTTCGTTTCTTTGATATCTTCCCCGAAATAGTTCATCACAATCGCCGAAACGTTCCTGACGGCTTCCTTGGCAATCTCGCCCAGTTTTCCCGTGGCAATGATCTCTTCTTTTTTCCCGCCGGGCGTGACGGCCGCTTCAATCGGCAGCAGAATTCCGGAGTAAGCCTGCTCGCCGCCAATCACCGCTAAGCCGTTGACTCTTCCCACCTGCTTGCCGGAAGTAACGATCACTTCATATTCTTTTTTCCGCTCGATGAACTTGTCCGCTAACTGCTGCTCCAAGGGCCGGGCTAACTTCTTAGCTCCCTGGACATGTTCCCGCAGCACTAATTCTGCTTTCTGCTCCCGCGCTAAATCACCGGCAGCCCGAACCAAGCCACCCAGGCCGCGCAGGTACAACGTCAAATGTCCTTTGCGGTTGGCGCGCTTGCGAGCTTCTTCAATGATGACTTTTACAGCGTCAACTGAGAAATGAGGTATTTTCCCTTTTTCCTTTTTTACTTCCTGTGCCACAAAGCGGGCAATCTTAACCCTGTTCTCGCGCGTATCCAGCATGGTTTCATTCATGTAGACTTCATAGCCATAACCGCGGATGCGGCTTCTCAAGGCCGGATGCATGTGCTTCATCGTCTCAAAATTGCCGGCAGCAATCATGATAAAATCACAGGGCACGGGGTCACTCCGCACCATGGCACCGGCTGATCGTTCTGATTGCCCGGTAATGGGAAATTTTTTCTCCTGCAACGCTGATAAGAGTTCCTGCTGTGTCCTGGGATCGAGCGTGGCAATTTCGTCAATGAACAATACGCCCAGATGGGCTTTATGGATTAATCCGGCGACGACGCGCTGGTTGGCCGGCGTACCGAGTCCTCCCGACTGGAAGGGGTCATGAAGGCAATCGCCTAACAGTGCACCGGCATGTGCGCCCGTAGCATCAAAGAACGGGACTTCCTTCCTGCCATAATTGTCAACGATGACTTTCGGCGTGGCATAATTTCCCATCCGGAACATTCGGGGACCGACGCTGAGCATGATGGAAAAGGCAGCTAAGAACAGCATGCCGCCCAGGAAGAAGGCCGTGAACATCAAATCAGAATTATAGTGCTGCCTGATCCACCAGGGGGCAATGAAGGTCAGCATGGCGACGATAAATAACAGGAGATTGTTGTTCTTCATCACCTGCCGGGTATCGATGGCATATTTCCTGGCTTCCTCCCGCCCTTTGCCCGCCGGGAGTTCCTGAATCAACGGGTTATTTTCATCGTTGGGGTTGGGCAGGGCGATGATATCTTTCAGCTCTGATTTGGGGAGCAGTTCCGCCACGCCGATTCCCAGCAAGGACTTTCCCGTGCCCGGCTCGCCGATCAGCAGGACGTGTCGCCGCTGCAGGGCCGCTTTCTTCATGATTTCCACTGCGGCATCCTGCCCAATCACCTGGTCGATGATCTTGTCCGGAACGTTGATGTCTTTGGTTGATTTCATGCTTTCCGCTTTCCTGTTCATACTGCATTTTTCATACTGTCTTCAACATCAGAATCACGCCTCAACTTTTTGTTCCCTTTTTTAAAAAGGTTGTGGAAGATTATCGATACTCTGGAAAGTTTCTGGAAAGTTAAGCAGCAACTTTTTTCCCATTCCTTACCAGCTTCACATAAATCTCTTCAAACGGCCGTTCCTGGGACGTCTCCACTTTCTGCTCGTTCTCCAGATGAAGCAGGGGGACAAAGGTATAGACTTTCTCCCGCTTGCCGGGATGGGGCGGAAGAAGGCGGGTAAAGGTAAGCCCGCCGTTCTTTTCCTGCTCCGAATAATGAACGATCTTGAAATACAGTTCCCGGATCACACCCAGGATGTCGATTTTTCTGGTGGGAACCTCAAATTTCACCGGCCGCGACTGTGCCAGAATTCTTCTCTTGGTTTTCATCGCCCTTTCCAGTGCTTCCACCAGATCCTGTACGGAAATCTTCCTCGTTCTCGGTTGGGGATGACGCGGGATTAAGGTAAACTGCTGCTTTTCCCGGTGTCCATCGTCATCAAACAATTCCTCTTCATTCAGCAGCTCATCGGTTTGGTTCAGTAGCTTATCTAAATTAAAAATGTCATGCTCGATCAGATAAGCTGACTTGATTTTAAGTAAGAACGCCGCGGCCAACAGGATTTTTCCCGAAATCCGGAAATCGTGCTCCTGCCGCTCGCGAATGACCTGGATGTATCGCTTGGTGAGCAACGTAACATCGACATCCCACGGATCCATCTCTTCCGTTTCAATGAGCTTATAAATGATCGATTTCCAGGTGACATCCTCCTGTTCCAGAAGCAAAGAGACCAGTTGCTGCTGCATTTCAGGAAGAAAACAGCCTAAGTTTTTAAAGGCTGTGGCGGGAAACAGTAGATTCGAAAGTAGCGCCGCCCGCCCCGCCCTTAACGAGTCTGCCGAGCTCCCCTCTTGGCACTGGCGGCGGCGTTGTTCGTCCCAGCACTCACCACGTATGCTGTGCTAAAAAACGCAAAAGTCTACATGTTTACTCTTTCACATGGCTGGGCCAGGCATAGCTGGGGAAGAAACTCTTCACTTCCTCATAGGGCAGGTAACGTTTCATCTTGAACCACTGCTTGATGAACTGCTGCAGGGCATAAGTCTCCTGATAGAGCTCTTTCTCCCGAGCCTTGAGTTCCTTCCGGTAGATCCTTTTCGTGAACATCTCGGTCAGCGGCTTCAGCAGCCATTTCATCCCGCCTTCGGTAAACTTTTTCTCATACACTTTCTCGATGTAAGAATTGATGGTGAGCTCGACCTCCCCCCGATTGACGGAAAGTTTCATGCCTTCCTTGACTATTTCCACGCCAAACGCCAGGCCCAGGCAATGAAAGTCAATGTCGAGGTAATAGCGCAGAAAGGGTGCTTCTTTCGGATCCTTAAACAATCGCCACTGGATCCAGAGTTCCCGCAGCCCTTTGGCATCAATCCGCTCGCCATAATAGGTCTCCCAATGTTCGCTGCGGGGCACAGTAGGATTGATCGGTTCGCCGCTGGTGGCATCGAGAGTGTCATCCGGATCACCCCATTCGTTCTCTTTCAGATATTCATATAAAGCCTCATAGAACGCTTTCATGTCAAAGATGTCTTTGTACTTCAGCTTCATGTAGGGCACAACATGGACCAGTCCACCAATCTTTTTAGCCGGCATAACGGATGGAAGAGAAGAAAGTAATCTATATAAAGGTTTTCCCGTCTCGAGACAGCGTGGGACGGGCCGAGCTTCCGGCCTGCCAGCAATTTCCTGAGAGCAGCTTTCCTTATACCATACGGAAAAAGATTTATATACAGAAAGGCTTTCCCGGCCCTTATGAAAAAGAGGGAGGAACCACGCCGCCGGGTGAGAACTATTCTGCTGACCATTGCCGCAGTCGTGGTCGTCGTATTCATTCTTATCCCGCTGTTGTTCTCCTGGTTTGATGGAAGAAAGTTTGGCAATGTTGCCCTGATCCCCATTGAAGGCGTGATTACCGCTGACGGCGGAAAGTTCTTCGGCCAGGATACGGTGCGCTCCTCAACGATCGTCGAATTTATCGAGGCTGCCGAAAAAAATTCGCCGGTGAAAGTTATCCTGCTGGAAATCAATTCTCCGGGCGGATCGGCGGTAGCGTCCGATGAAGTGGCCGCCGCGGTAAAGAGGGCAGAAAAGCCGGTTATCACGGTCATTCGTGATGTGGGAGCATCGGGCGGCTACTGGATTGCTTCGGCAACCGATTATATTATAGCCAACCGGATGTCGATTACGGGCAGTATCGGCGTGATTTCCTCCTATCTGGAATTCAGCGGGCTGATGGAGAAGTATGGGGTGGGATACGAACAGCTGACCGCCGGAAAATATAAAGATATCGGCACCCCTTTCCAGAAATTGGGAAAAGATGAACGTACTCTTTTGCAGAAAAAGCTTAATACGATTCATGAATTCTTCATCGAAGAGATTGCCGTTAACCGCCAACTGGACCAGGGCACTGTCCGTGAGCTGGCCACGGGCGAGTTTTTTCTGGGCGTGGAAGCGCTGCAGCTTGGCTTGGTAGATAAATTAGGGGACAAAACAACGGCAGAGGAATATATCAAACAAATGTACGGCCTGGAGAACATTGATTATGTACTCTATGAAGAAGAACACGGCTTGCTGGCAGTTTTGACCGGCGTTGTTCAGGATTTTTCCTTTTCCTTAGGGCAGGGTCTTGGCTCGCTGTTCGTGGAGCAAAACAATAAGATCATGCTTACCTGGCCATGAAAAAAACAATCACTCTGCTCCTGGCACTATTTCTGATAATCAGCATTACCGCCGGTAACGATGCACAGGAAAAAGTTGAGCCGGCAGTCCTCCAGGCACTGGAAGAACAGGGAGAAGTATCAGTAATTGTGCTGTTGAAGAATGAGCCGCTGAGAGAAGAACGGATGCCCACCATTCTTTCCGCCGGCGCGCGGGAAGATGCTCAGCGCCAGGTTCAGGACGAAGTTTTGGAGAGCCTGGTTCTGAAAGGTGAAGAAACTCAGCCTAATAGTGGAAAAGATCGTGCTATACAAGCGGCAGAACAGGAATATGATCTGGAGCTGGTCCGGCAATATTCGCTGGTGAATGGCTTCAGTGGCACGGTGACCCAGGAAGGCCTGGAAAAGTTACAGGATAACCCGCTGGTGGAAAAGATTTATTACAATACTATCCTCCATCCCACCCTGGATGTTAGCGTCCCTTTGATCAATGCCAATGATGTCTGGAACCTGTCGGTCGGCGGGTATAATATCAGTGGGCGGCTGGAAACGGTCTGCATGCTGGACACCGGGATTGACACCGATCATCCCGCCTTCCAGGACAAGATTCTTGACCAGCACTGCTTCTGTAATGTCAACAGCGTCGCCTGCTGTGCCGGAAGTAAAACGGAAGCGCTGACCGCAGAAGATGACCAGGGACATGGAACGCATACCGCCGGAACTGCTGCCGGAAACCACAGCACCTACACCGGCGTGGCCAGAGATGCTAGAATCGTCGCCATTAAAGTATGTAACAATGCTTCTTCTGCCGCCTGCGCCAGTGCGGACGTCCTTTCCGCTATCGACTGGTGTGCCAACAATGCCACGACCTATAACATTTCCGTGATCAGCATGAGCTTAGGCGGTGGCGGGCCCTATAATTCGTACTGCAATGATGACAGCCTCGCGGCACCAATCAATAACGCTGTTGGAAAAAATATCAGTGTCGTGGTCAGCGCCGGCAATGATGGCTTTACCACTGGCATCAGCAGCCCCGCCTGTGTCCAGAACGCCACGCCCGTGGGAGCAGTGGACGATAGCGACGGAATTTTGTACAATCGGGGAGCAATTCTCGATCTGCTGGCGCCTGGTTCGGGAATCATTGCCCCGTATCGTGGCGGGGGAACAACTTCCTTGTCAGGGACATCGATGTCCGCGCCACACGTGGCGGGAGCAATTGCGCTCTTCCGCCAATACTACCGCTTAGCCTACAGCCGCATGCCCACACCCGATGAAATCAAAATCAAGCTGCGCCTTACCGGGAAACTGATTGACGATTCCAGCAATTCTGGACGGAACTATTCCCGGATAGATATTCTGGTCGCTTTACAGCCGTTCATCAATTATACCATCACTAACCCGACCAACAATTCTGCCACGAATGCCGTCAGTGCGGTGATTAACATCACTTCTGACGTAAACCTGACCAATGCGCTGCTGGAATGGAGTTATAACAATGGGACAAGAATGAACCTGAGCATGAACAAGGTTAATGGCACCCATTTCAATCTGAACGTCAGCCGGTTGGCGGATGGTGTTGAGACCTATTTTGTCTATGGCAACGATACCGTCGGAACAATCGGCACCAGTATAACCAGAACAATAACGATTGATACCGTTGTTCCTGCTGTCATCATCACGAATCCCGCCAATGGCACGAATCTCAGCAGCGGGACGCAGGCGTTCAATGCCACCATTAACGAACAAAACATCGATGCCGTGCGGTTTAGTTTCAGCAATGTCACCGGAGTTGCCTTTAACGTCACCCCCACAAATGTCAGCGGCAATTGGAATACTAACCTGGATCTGACCAGGCTGAGCGAAGGCCGGCAGACGATGACGGTGGTAGCGAATGACACGGGCGGAAATTATAACCGCAGCCAATTCATTGATTTTGTGGTAGACAGAACCGCGCCCAATATCACGGTCCTAAGTCCGCTTCCTGACCGCAATTTTACCCGCACGGCCGACAACCAGACGTTTAACATTACCGTACGTGAAGCTCTCCTGACGGTAGGAATGGTACTATTCAACTTCGATAATGCCAGCGGGACAAACTTTAACGTCACGGCCATCAACCAGTCGGGCAACTGGATTGCCAGTTATAATGTTTCCTCGCTGACCGAGGGAGCGCAGATTGTAACCATTATCGCCAATGATACGGTAGGAAACTACAATCGCACCGTCAACATTACTTTTACCATTGATTTTACGGCGCCAACCATCACGGCCAATTCGCCTGCTGCCGACCGGAATTTTACTTTCCTGAGCAGCAACCAGACGTTTAATGTGACGATTCGCGACAATCTGCTGAGCCTGTATGGCGTGCTGTTCAGTTTTGACAATTCTACCGGGACGGGATTCAACCTTTCCGCTGCCAACCAGTCGGGATACTGGATCATCAGCTATAACGTCTCGGTGCTGGGGAATGGCTCTCATGTTCTGGCCATTTTTGCCAACGATACTGCCGGAAACCTCAACAATACGCAAAACATCACCTTTACCATCGATATTTTTTCTCCGATCGTGACGCTGAACCGGCCGATTGACCGGGGAAATTCCTCCAGCAGCAGCGTGACATTTAATTGCACCTCCCAGGATAACCGGGAATTGTTTAACGTGACTTTATATGGCAACTGGACGGGCAGCTGGCATGCCAATGAAACGACTAAAATCAATGGCACCACTAATGAAAGCACCTTCAGCAAGACTCTGGCGGACGGGAACTATCGCTGGAACTGCCTGACAGCAGATGCTGATGGTTATATAGCCTTTGCGCCGGCTAATTTTACCATGACTGTGGACACGACCCTGCCGTTCATCAGCAGCATCAGTTCTGGAACACCGACGGCAACGGCGGCCACGATTACCTGGACGACGAATGAGAATGCCAATTCGTCGCTGAATTATGGAACAGCTTTGTCGCTGGGAACGATCAGTTCCAGCCTCTCTCTGAAGACGTCCCATAGCCAATCTCTCAGCAGCTTATCGGCATCAACAGTATACTTTTACAATATTAGCTCTTGTGATCTGACCGGGAACTGCAACGTAACAGGAGCTTACAACTTTACAACGACAGCTGCCGCTGCTGCGGACGGTGGTACGGGAGGAGGTGCTGGCGGTGGAGCCGGCGGCGGTGGTGGTGGAAGTGCTGGTGGTGCGCTGAGCAGCCAGACAGCGGCAGAAACGCCGAAGGAAGAAAAACCGGCAGAAACTCCGGCGGAAACGGGAGCAGCAGTTCCCCCCGAAATCCCGCTCGTTGCACCCGTGGCTGAACCCGTTATTTTCTCTCAACCCATTAGCGTGGTGAAGGGAGAAGAAAATCGTATTGCCCTCCGTCAAGAGGGAATTCCGGTGCGGCAGATTACCATCGATTCCAAAACTAGTAAAGATACGGTGCTGACATTTACCACTTTTACCGGAAAGCCGGCGGAAATTTCTGAGGTGGAAGGCGCCTATCAGTACTTTGAGATGAAGGTGGATTTAAGCGACGATGATGTCAAGCGGGCGATCGTCACCTTCGTCGTGCCGGAATCGTGGCTGAAAGAAAATAATTTTGTGGAGCAGACCGTGAAGTTGAATACGTTAGAAGGGAAAAAATGGAATGAACTGCCGACGAAACTCGTGGCCAAAGGAGAAAATGAATTAATCTATGAAGCCAAATTAAAACATTTCTCGTATTTTGCCATCAGCGCGAAATCGGAACTGGAACTGGCTTGGTTCCGGAACCTGATCCCGCCCCAGGTTGGCAGCCGGGAGTTGGTGCTGTTTGGCCTGATCCTGCTGATTGCTGTGCTGGCCTTTGCCTATTATTTGGTGAGAGAGAAAGATTAAAAAGCTCTTGCCTACTTCTTCCTGATTATGGACTTCCAAAAGCTCGTCGCTGTCTTTGAGGAACTGGAACAGACCGCCTCCGGTAACAAAATGCGGGAAATCCTCGCTGAATTCCTAAAGACGATTCCTGCCGAAGATATTGCCGTCGTGTCCTACCTTCTTCAGGGCTCAATTGCCTCCGAATACGCTGCGGTCGTCTTGGGCATTGCTGACAAGTCCGTCCTCAAATCGCTTGCTGCTGCCAGTGGTGTAGAAGCCAGTAAAGTACAAAAGCTTATGCAGGAACTAGGGGATGCCGGTCTGACTGCAGAAAAAGTGTTGCAGAAAAAACCGCAGACGCTGGTGCCGGTGGGAAAACTGACCATTCATGAATTGTTTGAGAAGCTGCATAAGCTTGCCCAGGTTTCCGGAACAGGATCACAGGAGCAGAAAAGCAATATTTTAGTGTCCTTGCTGCAGAAAACCTCGCCCAAAGGGGCAAAGTATGTGGTGCGCATTGCCCTTGGTACGCTCCGTTTAGGGGCAGGCGAGATGACCATTCTGGATGCTCTCGCCATTGCCTATACCAGCGACAAGAAGAACAAAGAGCAATTAGAGCAGGCGTATACTATTTGCCCGGATCTGGGCATCATCGCCGAGACGCTAGTCAAGAAAGGGTTGAAGGGCATTGAGAAAATTGACCTTCACGTCGGCCGGCCGATTAAAATGATGTTGTGCCAGCGGGTGGAGAAGCTGGAAGAAGTTGCTGAGAAAATTCCCGGAAAGAAAGCGGTGGAAGCAAAATATGACGGCGAACGGGTGCAGGCGCATAAAGATGTAAAAGGAAGAATCACCTTGTTCTCCCGCCGGCTGGAGAATATCACCGCGCAATTTCCGGATTTGGTGAAAGAATTGGCGAAGCAGATACAGGCCAAGGAATTTGTAATCGAAGGCGAAATCATTGCTATCGATAAAGATGGACATCATCTTCCCTTCCAGACGTTAATGCAGCGGCGGCGGAAGCATGACGTGGAGAAGTACGCCAAGGAAATTCCGGTGCTGGTGAAATTGTTTGACCTGCTCTATCTGGACGGGCATTCCTTCCGGCACGAGCCCTACGAAAAGAGGACCGAGCAGTTAGGCAAGATTGTCAGGAAAAACAAGCAGGTGCTGCTGGCGGATAAAATTGTTACGGACGATCTGGACGAAGTGAATGATTTCTTCCAGCAGATGCTGAAAGAGAAATATGAAGGCATCATTGTCAAATCCTTGTCAGGAGAATATCAGGCCGGCACCCGCGGCTGGAACTGGATCAAGTGGAAGAAAGAATACGTGCAGGAGCTGTCCGATACGCTGGATTTGGTGGTAGTTGGCGGGTACCATGGCAAAGGAAAACGAAGCGGGACCTATGGGGCCTTGTTATGTGCTGCCTATAATGAGAAAGAGGATTCCTTTGAAACGCTCTGTAAATTAGGGACGGGATTGACGGATGAAGTACTAGCGGAATTGCCCCTTAAACTGGCTAAATATAAGCTTAGGCAGAAGCCGGTCCGGGTGAATTGTAACAAGGAGATGGAGCCAGAGGTCTGGTTTGAGCCAAAAGTGGTGGTGGAAGTGTTTGGTGCCGAATTGACCAGGAGCCCGTTCCATACCTGCGGCTCGGGATTATCGCTGCGCTTCCCGCGCTTTATCCGCTTCCGGGAAGATAAAAAAGCTGAGCAGGCCACGACGGTGAAAGAGATCGAGAAGATGGCGGGGAAGGGGAAAGGATGATTATTGTGGTGATTATAAATACCACAAACCACTATTCAGATACACCCAACAAATCGTCAACAAGAGGCCAAGATGAACAAGGACCAAGCCTTAGTCGTGTTCGAAGAACAGAATATCCGCAGATTAGGGCATAATGAAGAATGATATTTTTCAGTTATAGATGTCGTTGAGGTATTAACAAACAGTCCTATTCCCAGAAGATATTGGTCTGATCTTAAAATTAAGCTATAAAGAGTAGGACTGTGCTCATTTTCCTCTACCGCTATGCACCTACGTGGAAGTGCAACATATTTAAACCCCGCAGTATTTCTTCCCCCTGATGAAAAAGAGTATGCGGAAGGGTTTGCTGATCCTGTTCCTGGTATTGTTCTTTTCCCTCTCCCTCGTCGAAGCGTTGGAACTAAAATGCGACTCCGACGGCTCGTTTACGATTAAAAATGCGCGAAAGACCTCACCAGTTTTCATTGAAACTAAAACCGGCGAGTTTATCGACGCTCCCGGGGAGTGGGTGGAAGTAAAGGAAGACAAGCAATATAATTTTTATGGTGATGAAGGCACGTTTATCGCCAAGGAAAAATCAAAACAAAAAATAAAAATCGGGAAAAGCACTAAAACGGTCACCTGCCCTCCTTTTACCTTCAGCTGCCGGGTGTTTAACCTGTCTATTGACTACTGTTACACAATTGGTGGGACTTTCCAGGCCAAATATTCAGTTTATAATTTTGACATTGATGGAAAAAATACTCTTCGGTTCGATAAGCCTTTCCTGCTGCACTACGACATCGTCTTCCCGGGGCAGAGAAAGTACACCCATGCTCCTGATGCCCTCACCAAGGAATTTGCCGAGCTGAACATCACGATGCGCAAGCTGGCTGGCCTTAACAAATTCATCATGAAAGCGCCGATTGGGCGGGACGATGCCCTTTCGCTGGAGATTCGTTACGAGGACTGTACTCAGCGGAAATTTAACCTGTTTGAATGGAAAGCCTGTGTGCAGCAGCCGGCCTGCACGATCAATAAGGATTGCACCGGCGACGAGCAATGTCAGGAAAAATTCTGCCAGAAACTGGTCTGTGGCGACTGCCAGTATGCTGCCAATAATACCTGTTTTAGTTATGAATGCTGTGATCATTCCGCCTGCGCTGCCGCTGCGGTCTGCACCGAGAACACTTGTACTCCCTTACAGTGTTCTGAGCAGCAGGCAGCCCGGGAGCATGCCTGTGTGGAACTAACCTGTGCTGATGATGAGTTTATCGAACAGCACCAATGTAAAAAACTGAGTTGTGCTGAGAGCGAAGCACCTCATGATCATGCCTGCGTAAAGCTGGAATGCACCGGGGACGAACAGGTTCTGAATCACCAGTGTGTTTCGCTCGAGTGCGGCCTTTTTCAGCGGGCCGTGGAGCACGAATGTGTCAGTTGGGGGAAGTGGATAAGAGGGAAATGGAAATCAATAAAATGAGAGAGTAGCTTCGCTTAAGTATGGGATCCCTCAGACAGGGTCACAATTCTTTTTAAAACAATATTTTAACGAGAAAAAATATTTTTAGCAGCCTCTGGCTGCTCTCCTGGAAGATATCGTCCTCCTTATATCCCAGCACGGCAAAAATGCTGGAAACAGCAGGAATCAATTGGTGATTGATATAATATTCAGCATCATACTCTCCTTCCTTGATCTCTTCCGGCAATTTTGCCCGCTCCCGGATTAAGCCGACGCCTTTAACTATAATATATTGTATTACCATCCCCGGCCGGATCTTCTCACCCTGGCCCTGCAGCCGCCGGGCAACGTAGACGTGCGGGCCGATGGAAGCGTAGCGCTCCAGATCGCGGGTAATCTGCGTTTTGATGATTAATTTAGTATTCTCAATTTTTCCGTCTTTCAATTCCTTGACCACCCGTTTCACATACTGTAACGCGTCCTCGACCCGATCGGACAACACCAGGTTGAGCACTTCTTCCTGCACGTCTTTGGCCAGCCGCGACCAGTTCCGCCGCACGGTTTCAAAACCGGTAATTTTCACGTTTCCTTTTTCATCAATCAGGGCATACTTTTTCTTGGCTCCCCGTTCCGTTCCTTTGGTCTGCACGAAAATTCCTTGCGGGTAAAAGCCCTGTAATTCGAGTTCCATCTGGCCCGGCAGGTCAAAGTTGATTTCGTTCATGAATTCTAAAGCCTGATCCATAATTTTATTTTTGAGCAGGATAAAACAGGAGTCGGTATCAGCATAAATTACAGTAAATCCTTTCTCTTCGGCCTTTTGAATAGTGCTGCGAATGTAATGCCGTGCATAGGCGGTCGTCGCCGCCGCGCTTTCGAGGCAATACCAGCGCGCGCCGTAAAATCCTAAGTAGCCATAGAAGCTATTGGCCAGAATCTTCAGCGCATAACTCCGCGCTTCCAGGATTTTGGTTTCATTTCCTTTCTGCTTCTCTTCCTTGATCAGCCGTTTCAGGTCAACCCGGCGGAGAACTAATTGCTCTAACACTGTTGGCAGGAACTTCTTCTCCCGCTGGCAGAACCAATACTCCGGCTTTTCCGGCACGTGCTCCCTCTCCCGGCAGCAGGAACAGCGGAAACCTTCCGGCCCAATGTTATGGGCGGTGATGATGGTGGGATAGAGAGAGCGGAAATCAAACACGACCATATTCTTGTACAATCCCGGCGTCGGTTCCTTGACAAACGCTCCCTCAATTGATTCTTTCTGCCGCTCTTCGATCTGGTACTCGCTGGGCTTGTTGGGAGCGATGACATTATATTCCATCGCCCGCGTCATGATGTAATTTTCCACCAGCCGGCTGAAACGCATCCGGATCAGGTCAAACGTCGGCAGGCCGATCAGTTTGGTGAATTCCACCAGGTCGTACAGCAGTTTCTGGCAGAGCTGGAAGGTGAGATGGGCGTCATGCAGGTTATAGTCGCAAAAATCAGCCAGTTTATCGGACGCCGTGTCCCAGACCTGGGCTAACTCATCGAGATTCACGACGTGCTTGCCCTGCCCCAGCAATTCTTCCGCGACGGCATCAAGGCGGAAACTTTCCATCTTCAAATCCTTGCCAAAGATGTTGCGGATGAAACGGAAGACGTCCAGATGCAGAATTCCCCTGATTTTGCTTTCGCCCTCCTGCAGGAAGCCTTTGCCCGTCATCAATTCAGAATAGTCTGCACCCAGGTCAAACCGGATTTTATGCTTATCAGCCCGCGTCTTCAGGTAAGGAAAGTCAAAATTGTCAGAGTTATAGCCAGTGATGATGTCCGGCTGGAATTCCAGGATGATTTCCCGCACCCGCTTAAGAAGCATGATTTCATCCGGAACGGTCTCCAGATACTCTAATTTGTGCTGAAACCGCTTCCAGGTAAGGACCT
>JAHFSD010000031.1 GCA_023265925.1 archaeon | reverse complement strand
CAAAAGAAAAGAAATGGAGAACGCCAGCAGAAAGGGCGAAGATAAGAGTAAAGTTAGGAGAGAGATTTCAGTTGTTAAATCTAATTAAACAGGCATATCCCGAAGATTAAAGAGAATCCTGTGACGGGTAGGTGCATAGCGGCAGAAGAAAATGGCTGGCTGGCCGCGAGGCTCGCCCGTTTCCCGCAGCTGTTCTCGCTGCAAACCGCGGTAGCCTGGGAAGAAACGGTAACCTAACGGGCGGGGTGCAAGCAATGGCTTAGCTCGCAACCAATGAGGCAACGACCTCATTGGTGCGCCAAAGGAACGTCATTCCTTTGTGCGCCTCGCCTTTTGGCCTAGCCAGCCATTTTCCCAGCTATGCACCTACTGTGGCAGAACACGCTGAATTTCCTGCCACAACAGCGTAACCTGCCCGACCGTCTTCCAGGGGGAAAAGCGGGAGCGCATCATTCCCTGCTGCGGTTCCGGTAACAGATCCATCTTACTTAGATAGACTATCACTGGCTTTTCCCGCACACGCTGCAACAATTGCTCCTGCTGTGCCAGCGAAAAGCCGCTGGTTTCGGAAGGATCGACCACCACCACAATGAGATGGGCAATTTCATCAACAACCAGCTCGGCCTGCCGCTCAATGGGGTTCATCTTTTCCGGCCGGGCCAGCGTCCCGGGAACATCCAGCACCTGAACTTTTTTTCCAGCAAGTGCCATAAACCCGGAATTGATGGTGGTAGTCGTAAAAGCATAAGCTGCCACCTTTGCTTTGCTACCAGTCAATTGGTTCAGCAGGGTAGTTTTACCGACGTTCGGAAAACCGTAGATGCACACCGTCGGCATTTCCTTGATGTCAGGATAGCTGCGCATGATCCTCCGTGCCTGCTCCAGATAGAGAAGCTCCTCGTTGATCTGCTTGATGACGGAAGAAACCCGGCCGTAAAATTGCGGAGAGGTCCGCAGCAGGGAACGAACATCAGTCGTCTTATTGATTTTGCTGGCATAGAGGCGCTGCAGCCCTTTGACCTTGCCCCGCGCCCAGTGCACTGCCCCCAGGGATTTCTTATAGTGCGGATAATCGAGGGTAAGATGCAGTAATTTCCCGTAAAAGGGCGATAATTCCCACTCAGGGGGAAAGTCGCCCAGAATTTTCTGGAAGGACGAAGCCAGATTATTGGCAATAATGTCTATTTTCATGCTTTCCCGCTGGCGGAGTGCCGAAGCCCTTGCTCCGCTCATCTTCTTTTCAGCGCCTTTTAACCGCGCCTTCCGGAAGGCGGCATCAAGGTAAGCATTACTGGTTCCAATGGGTGCAATGGTTTGAAAATTCATAGTGCCAAGAAAAGATGAATTCTATAAAAACTCACCGCCCTTTCAGCTTCAGATCTAAGACCAAATCTTCCATCTTACGCAAATCATACTTAATCCCGTCCACCTTGCGGCGGATTTCGTTGTCGCGGAAGTCAAATTTGAGCAGTTCGCCGTAAATCTGGTCAATCTCATCCTTGATTTTTACTACTTCCTCCACTTTTCCTTTCCCGGCCAGAAAAACTGCTCTCCTGACCAGTTCGCCGGGAAGGTCAGCAAGGCCCAGGATGTAATGTTCGGCTAATACCTTCAAATCTGGTAATTTCCCGGTACGCACAAATTCATAGTAGAGAATCGCTTCCACATATTCCTGCAGGGCAATCTTATAGCTGCCTTCATAGGCCATCTTGGCGTTGTGCGCGGCAATCTGCTCTAATTCCTTTTTTTCTTTTTCGATCTGCTTGACTAATTGGGCGGCCTGCGGCAGTTCATCCCGATGGACGGCATAGATAACCTGCTTGCTGAGTTTGAGAACGTCCCTGCTTTTCTTAATCAGATTTTCCCGCTCGGTGTCATAGTCCTGGAATTCCCGGCAGAGCCTGGTGAAGTTAACCATCTCGTTCAGAACGAGAGGTTTCTTTATAATCTTTTCCCTGAAATGTAGCTCTTCACCAATCTGAAGCGGCTTCTCTTCACGACGGCAGCGTGGGGCTTGGCCAAGAGGCGAGGCGAGCTGGGCGATTCGTCAGACCCCGCCGTACAGTTCCGACGCTTTCCTGCAACAGAAGCCAATATAGTACGGAGAAAACAGCGAGCGTCGGCGAGCCGAGCGGCCAGCCCCACGCTGCCTCTGACGGGAAACGCTGCCTGTGCCGGGAGCTCGGCGGAAAACCCGACGGAATACTCGCTGCAACAATGCTGTGTATCCCGAAGGTTTTCCGTTCCAACGACGACAGGGTGCAAGCAGTCGTGCAGCCGAGCTCCCCTCTTGGCACGGGCGGCGTTTCCCTCTATTGAGAAGCCGCTTCAGGATACCAAAGTATTACCCTGAAATACTCGGCACTCTTCCACAATTTCCTTCCAATCTTTTACTCTCTTGATCAACGGGCCTTCCGGCACGTCCTGATTCCAGGGATAATCGAGCAGCAGTGTCCGGATGCCCTGTTCCCGCAAACCATAGGCATTGCCAGGATGATCTTCCACGCACAGCGCTATCTCGTATTGCCGGCATAATTCCCCTTTGGAAATCCTGCCATTGACCATCCCGCCATAGAACACACCCGAGAATACCGGACCAAACTGCTCAGTTAGCCACTGCTGCGTCCATTCTGGTGGGGTGCTGACCCTGCTGGTAATTACATATAAGTCCAGGCCGACCGAGGTTAATTCCCGTACACCTTCCACTGCCCCTTTCACCGGCGGAAGGCCAAGGACGTACCCCTCATCATTAAATAGCAGGAATAAATTTCTCATTCCTTCCTCGCCGAGGATGGTGTCTAATGCTTCCAGATCCGGCCGGAACTGTTCGGTGCAATAGGCCGTTCCAAACCGCCCATTATACGCCTCAGCCAGGGTGCCGATATAGTCGGCCAGCACATCATCACAATCAAGAGCAAGTTTCATGAGAAGAAAGCCAGACAGGGTTAAATTTATAAACTTTATTCATTTGGTTCTGCCTATGGGCCGGAAAACAAGCACGAGGATTAAAGCGTCCACGACCTGGATCACCCTTGCTCTGCTGATGCTGGCATCATTTGCCGTAATCTTACTGAGTTCACAGCAGGACTCGCTGGTGACGGGAAACGCCGCCGTCCAGCAAATCAGCTATATGAAAGCGGGCAGCTACGATTTCTTTGAGATCAAGACCATTCCGGGCCTGTCGGGGATGACGGTGTACTTCGACGAAGATGATAAAAATGACCTGCTGGTCGTGGAAGAAGACCCGACGATTCCCTTTGAAGGAAATGTCTACTCTAAATTTACCTTCTCAGCCAGAAATCCCCCGGCTCTGGCTAAGGTCGAATTTACCCTCAAGATTCCTAAGGAAGAGTTACAGCGGAAAGAAATTTCTCCCGCAGACCTGCGCTTGTGGGCAAATGGAAAAGAGCTGGAGACCACACCAATTTCCAAAATTGACCGGACTCAGACGGAGCAGCGCTATCTGTACTACACTGCTACCAGCACGGAATCGGGACAATTTGTGATCGGCCAGGCTGCTTTCCCGCCACAACTGACGACGGCGGTTTTACCCCAGGTGGAAGAGCAGCCAGCCGCGACCGCGAAAGCGGTTGAAGAGCAACAGCCTGCCAGCGAACCGGTTATCCAGGAACCTGTTCCTGTGGTGGGCGAGGCCGTGAAACTTCCCCCGGAACAGGTGCGGGAGATCGGTTGGTTCCAACGGATTAAGAATTCTCTGAAACGGCTGTTGGGAAAATAAATGAGAATTTAAGAAAAAGAAAAATTTAAAAAAAGAATTTAGTATCCGCGGCAGCCGCTGCAATAATACCGGTTGGCATTCTCGACCACAATCCGTTGCCCGCAGCCCTTGCAGCAGCGCTGAATCTTATATTTTTTAACCTCCTGGAAGATATGCTGTTTCAGTGTAGATCACCCTCTTTTTTGTGACGAGTGAGGAGAAAACAGCGGAAATATTTAAATGTTCCTGCCATTTCGTTATTATTTTAAAATAGTCCTATGGCTCACGGGGGCGGGAGGGCCGCTGCGACCACGTCTTTAGCATTCATGGTTATTCCCTCTTTTTCTGGTGTTCAGGTACAGCGTTTGCCCGTGTTTGTTCATGGTAAATCTCATTTGCTTTTAGCCCCGGGAGCGTTTACACGCCTTTTCAGTTCGGTAACGTCAGCCGTAAGCGCGGTCACGGACTGTTCCAAGACAGCAACACTGGATTTTGTGTACTGTAAATCTAATTTTACTGTTCTCAGGTCCAGGCTATTCTTAAAGACCAGGGTCAAAACAAGGATAAGCAAGGCTTGTTCCATGCTGGGGCTTTTTCCCAACAGATACCAGAGAACCACCCCGATCGACACTATGAACAGGATCCAAAAAATAATTTCTTCTTTTTTCATGGTATACTCCGGATCAGCATCATGGCTACCAGCAGCAGCGCTAACGCCAGCAAAATCCAGTACGCCACATCTTTAGCATCCATGGTTATTCACTCTTTTTTTGTGACGGGTGAGGAGAAAACAGCGGAAATATTTAAATGTTCCTGCCATTTCGTTATTATACCAGAATAGTCCAGTGGCTTTAAAGTTGCTTTATGATGGTGGTGTCAACGGTGGCAGTAGTGGTACAGAAGCTGTTCCCAGCGCTTCCTGCATCGCCCGATCAATTTCTTCTTTGCTCCAGCCGGTATTCTGGGCCAGGATTTGTTTCACGTCCTCGTCAGAAGTTCCCATCGCTTTTTCCTGCTTGATCCAGCCTTTCAATTCTCCGATATTGTAGACCACTTTAGGCTTGCGGAAATGATGGACGAGCAGGAGGAGCGTGATGAGCACGAGTAGTGCTGAGGGGACGGCGATAATGACAGTTTTATAATTCTGCCAGACTCCCTTCAGCACTCCTTTCAGTACAGCAACTCTTTCCAGCAGAGGAAGTGCTGCGGGCTTCTGCACCATCGGGGCTTTAACTGGTGCGGGTTGTTGCACCAAGGCAGGCTTCTGCGTTACAGGAGCTTTAGCCGGAGCGACCGGAACTGGTTGTTGTACTGGCTTCTGCACAACGGGAGCGGTAACGGGCGTGGACGGCGGAGCTGCCGGTGCGACACAGGAACGAGCTTCTACCCTTGTCACGCTGGGTTTGAACCGGTCTGTACATACTCGCGACTGTTGATTGGTAGCGTTACAGCTCGACCAGGTTTTGGGACAGTCCCAGGCGATACCTCCACCACTGCCACCACCTCCTGCTGCTGCCGGTACCGGTTCTTCCGGCGGTTTCTTTGGCGCAGGAACGACGGTAATGGCCGCGTCATGACCACTGGCAATAAGATCAGTATTAGTGCTCAATGTATCAGTGCCCAAGGAAAGAACATCAAACGCGGTAAAATCAAGTTTATAGTTTCCTGGCTGCAGCGCGGTAAATTTTACTTTGGCGACCGTTTTCTCGCCAATCAAGGCATTGGGACAGGTGCTTCCTTCATTTGGCGGAGCGCACAGCCCGGCATATTCAAACTGAATCTGACCTTTACTGCATTGTTTATTTTCCCGCAAGATGGTTAGATTGGTAGTGCGGGAAATAATATTATCCATCTGTTCAAAAATGTTGCTGCAATCAGGGGTAAGCTTTGTATCATATTTTAAAACGAACTTCAGGCCCACCGACGGCGTCTCCAGATTCACTTTAATCGGAACTAAGAACGGTTGCCCGGCAAATTCCTTTCCTCCCTTCACAAAGATACCAGCCTGATTTTTCGGCGGGGCTTCATACTCAATGGCTTTGCCCACGAACTGGGAAGCGAAGAAGAGCAACAGCGCTAAAACGATAAGTGCGCCTAAAGAAACGAGAATGATCAGTAATTGCCGGTTTACCTCTCCCGCATTCGTTCGCGGATGGACTTCCCAGCTATGCGGTGGTAATCCACCTAATCCACCTCTTCGTTTCTTTTTTCCAGCGTATCGGGAGGGTCTCATTGCTAGCCTTTAAAATAGGTACGAAGCGCACTGGCAATGGCAGAAATCTTCTGAAGGATGGAGGTAGAGCTGTCGTTCAGAATAGTTTGCATAGTTGTAAGGATACCCGTGCACTTGTTGATGATACAGGCATTTCCGTCGGCATTCCCGGCACAGTCTGCATCAGTTGTACATTGAACGCAGGTGCCGGAAAGACATTTTGGTGTAGAAGTTGCACAATCAGCATTATCGCTGCAGGCCAGCTGCTGGGTGGTAGCTTGACAGCTCCCTCCTACACAATTCTCCCCAGCTGAACAACCGGCATCGTCGGGACAAGTTACACAGTTCTCACCAGTATTAACCTGCCCATTTCCACATAGGGACTGAGCCTCCGTTTGACAGGTGGAAGAACAGCCGTCGCCATTATTGGTATTTCCATCATCGCACTGTTCACCCTGTCCTATAACTCCGTTCCCACATACTGGAGCACGTTGATACGTTCCAGTTAAAGCTGCTTTACCTACAATCAATTGACCTGCAGCAGCTTCCAATTCCGTTGAACTCATCACCCCATCACTATTAGGATCATTAATACCCATATCTTGACTCAGCGCGTATAAAGTTAACTGATACCTATGAGCAGGATCTTGTTCCGGCGGGCAGGGGCCACCGTAACTTGTTTGACGTACATTGGAGGCAGAATCAATGAAATCGTTAGGGGCAAGACTGGCTCCAGCTGGAGTATCCTCAGAACTACCACCAATTCCCGTTGTGGTGGATGGAATATCCAGCATTTGCCAATGGACAAAATTATGATTATCTGTCCCTGTCTGGGCGTTCAAGTCTTCCATCAGCAATAGTAACTTATCGGTTCCTGCTGGAACATTATTGATTGCTAATATTGGCTGAAGATTACTACCATCACAGGTCCGAGTCTTAGGTATTCCTCCCCCAGATGAAAAATCAGAAGCGGTAAGAGTGAATGTTCCTGCTGCTTGACAACTGCCGTCCTTCAATTGAAATCCAGAACTGCAAGTGTATTCACATTTAGTATCATCCGTGCAGCTGGAAACAACAGTCCGAGCAGTATTGGCAGTTAGCTCTTGATCATCACTGATGCAGAGTTGGGCGTTAGATGGCACGATACCGGTACAGGAAAAAGTTTGGACCGCGCCACCACTACCGATCGTAATAGTATCAACACTAAGTGTTAGATCAAAAGTGTGAGCGACATCTCCTACCTCATCGATCGCTTGAGCAAATGAAGTGGATGGTACCAGTGCCAGGCCTAGTTCACCAGCAGCCTTAGCCTTAACACGAACTTTCCCTAAGAGAGTTTTTGTGGTACCGAGCTGGAAACTTGATGTAAAACCATTATCCCCTTCCATTACCCAGTTTCCTAGGGAGAGGCCATTTTGAGTCAGTGGATTGAACACGCTGCTAGCAAGATTTGGCGATGACAACGAGACAAAGTCAAAATTAGCCGATGTTGCATCCGTTTTGGTAAGGACCAATTTTGCAGACCATAAATCTGCCGTTCCGGACGGAACAGAGAGAAAAACGTTCAGATCAAATTCATTATCCACATTGATAGTTGCAGGTACTGTCTCCACCCCTACCGTCAGGGTATGAGTTGCAAGAACCTGACCTGTCAGTACGAAAAGAAAAAACAACAATACCCATGCCTTCTGTTGAATTTGTTTCATGTTTGCACCTACTCACAATTTCCTATATCTGCTACAGCAATGCCCGTCTGCTTATTTTCCGTGGGACTGAATTTTGAGACGGTACCTAGCGAAGCAGTCGATTCTATGAAATAAACGCCATTGGCACAGTAGTATATATTTGACTGAGCAGTGAACTGCTCTGGTCCACATGGCGGTAAGCCGCTGGTACCACAAGTTGGTGTTCCTGATGTTATTAGGTTGTAGAGATTAAGCATTTTATTAAATACTAGGCGGTCATTACTCTTCAACTCCTGCGGATCTTTATGGGTATTATCAGTTCCATAATCAACAAAGACATTTCCCGGGGGAGATCCTACCAATGACGCTTTCCCTAAATCACAGTTGATCTCTTCATTAACACTGCCATCACAATCGTTATCAAAAAAGTCACAGAGTTCACCATCTGATTTATAGAGGTCTTGCTGGGTAAAGGTTCCTTTAGGACTGGTAAAAGTTATGGCAGTTGCCCCAAAAATGGTGGGATCAGTAACTTCGTACGAATTCTGGAAGCCACCAGCACCGGTACAAATTTTTTCGCCAGTACAGACACCTAATTCAACGCCGTTATGTTGGCCAGCACCGCTTAACGTGTTGTCGTTTCCATCGATTAAGCTATCACAATCATTATCCACGCCGTCACAGATTTCCGTGGCGGTAGGATTAATGGCAGCAGCAGCATCATTACAATCTCCCTGAAGTTGGGCACAGGCGCGTAAATCGCCGGCAGGATCCCCAAAACCGTCTTGATCGGCATCTGTACAGGGATCAGCTATAGTAAGAGTGGCAGTCGTTGATAATTCACTCGCAAGAGGTGTGGTACCACTTCGAAAGCGAACTTTCTCTAATAAGATAGATACCTTCTCATTTACCGCGCCGCCAAGAATACGAAAGGTAAAGGTCAGAACTTTCACATCCCCTCCAGCCTCTCCTGCCCCTACGCCAAACAAGGTCCAGGTTAGATCCTTACCAGAAGGATAGCCAATAGAGCCGAGAGAAGTGTGAGTAGTGATCTTACAATTCGTACCGGCAATGCATCCGGTGGGAACGAGTTCGATTTTATCCGTTGGAAAAGTTAGTTCAAAATCTATTTGTGTAACTTTCTCATTGGTCTTGATAAAAACTGGCAGGGTAAATTGATCATTCACCGCTCCATCTAATGTCGCAGATTCGAAACGAATACTTTGTTGTCCCGCTGCAAACGTTCCTTCCTCTTTTTGATGAACAGCTTTCCCCGCCACTGTTTTTTGTTGTGGGAGAATGTACAGCAACGCCGCAACTACCAATACTATCACAGTTACGGTAACGATGATCGTTGTTTGTTTCTTTTTCCCTGAACTGGAGGAAAGTTGTTCAGTATTTTGTCCTGCCATCTTTAATGAACCTCTTTGTGCTTATCACGAGAAAGGATTGCTCCTTCCCTATATAAACTTTTTCAGATTTCATGGTCGTTTGTTGTATTTGTCAATGAACACGGCAATATCATCACTTGTTAAGGAATTGTCTTGGTTTAAGTCAACAGCGTCAGCGAACCCATCGCTGCGGCCATTGTATTCAGCCACAAAGGTGGCGATATCGTCAGAATCAATCTTTTCATTGATGTCAACGTCACCGATAATACAGCCAGCGAGTGATCCAGTGGTATAGACGTTATCTTTATATCCCGTCGGCGTATTTTGGCAATTTGTGTGTTCGGAAAGGTCCTTCACCCCATCTCCATCCGTATCGCCCGATGCAGGCGTTTGACAGTTCCCTCCTACACAATTATCCCCAGGAGAACAGACCCCGCCACAGCCGCCACAATTGCCTGAATCGGTCTGAAGATCAACACAGCTTCCACTACAATCGGTCAATCCGAGAGCACAGCTGACCACACAAGATTGCGTTCCGTCATCACAAACCAGTCCATCTGGACAACCGGCATCGGTGGAACAGGTAACACAATTTTCCCCAGGATCGATTTGGCTATTTCCACAGTTGTTGAGAGTGCAATCATTTTTACAGCCATCGGTATCATCGGTATTTCCATCATCACACTGTTCTACTCCGGTATTGCGTATGTTATCGCCACAGACGTTAGGTGTACAATCATTTTTACAACTATCCCCATTATCCTCATCTCCATCATCACAATCTTCTATTCCCTGAACGAGAGCATCGCCACAGGACGGATAGGTTCCACTCAGCGTTGCCATACCTAAAATATTAGTAGAAGTAAACGTGGTCTGGCTATCAGTAACACCCAAAGCGGTAAGGAGATCCTGCTTGCTGCTCCCCCCTGCCAAATTCAGTGTAAGGCTATTGGTGGCATAGACCCGGAGGCGATAAGTATGAGGTTGATCGCTATCGGGAGGACAGAAGCCGCCATACCCGATCGTCCCAAAATCATTGGTTCCTTGCAGCGTCGTTCCGTCTGGAACAGTATCCTCTGTGATGGAGGTGGTTGTAGATGTAGAAGGAATATCCCACAGCAGCCAATGAGTAAAGGGTGATGGTCCTGGATCTGCCGGCGCGTCGGGATCATCGATGAGCAGGACTAAACTATTTGTTCCCGTAGGAATACCTGATATTCCTAATTGTGGACTTACCCCTGCTCCTGCTCCTGCATCGGCAACGCCATTCTGGTAACAGCCATACTTTTCATCAACAAAGACACCATTCACAATCGCGGTGCTGCTGATGGCAAAGGGAGCTCCACATTGGTTATCCTGATGGCAGATTTTCCCTGGTGAACAATCAGCTTGTTCCGTCGCTTTCTCACATTGCACACAGGCGCCGGTTGCTTCGATGCAGCGGGGCGTGCTGCCGCTACAATCATTATCAGTAGAACAGCCGGAAAAGACCGTTACGGTAAGTGGCGCCGATGAGAACGAATGGAAAACCGGAAATTTTCCGGACGATTCCTGGAAAAAGGTTCCCTGGCTGTCCTGCTGGTTACCATCCTCAGCAATGGTCAGCTGCACGGTTCCGTCGGCAACGGCTTTTCCCTTGATGGAACCTATTACTGTTCTCGCCGACAAGCTATTTCCGGCATTTTTGGCATCGTTCATCACCCATTGTACAGAAGAATCCGGCTTGTTGGTGATAAAATTCTTGATGAAGAAGGCATCGTTTTGATCTGCACCCGAGACAAAATTAAATCTGCCAGCATCATTATTCAGAATGATGATTTTAAAAGCCCGCAGTGTCGTTGACGGGCTCGCACTGAGAACAACGTCAATGTCCACCGTTTCCCCTGGATTGTAGCGGCAGTCCGGCTGGCTGCATTGAAGTTCAATGTTCACCAGGGCAGCTGCGGTAGAAATCAAGATCAATGAAACCAGCAGCCACAGGGTGATTTTCATGCATTATACCTCTTAACAAGTTATGCCTTGTAACACATTTTCGCCATCGGGTATTACAGTCTCAAAGGTGAGCTTTTTACTGGTGGGCGAAAATTTGAGTGTCTGCTGCCCTTGCGGCTGACTGGCGTAATATTGATAAAACACGCCATTCCTACAGATCCAGGTAGGGACGCCGCCCACTTCACGGAAACAGGGAGCCTGAGCCGGATCGGTGCTCGGATCACCACACCCTAGTTCTGAATCTAACACCTCTTTCATCTGCTCCACCAGGAAAATATCGTCCGTGGTTAACAATTGGTTGGGCAAAAGAATGTTGTCTGTGCCATAATCAACGTAAATGTTGCCAGGTGGAAAGCCGACGATTGATTTTTCTCCAAAATCACAGCCCGTCAGTCCTTCGTCAATGCTGCCATCACAGTCGTTATCAAGGCCGTCACATTTGGTTTCAGGTTCTGATTCCACTTCTTCAAAGGAAAATTTCTCTTTGTCGCCCTGGAAAAAATTGGTGGCATCACGATACGGTTGGGTTGTTCTTACCGTCTCCTGAAGAGAGTCGGGCACATCATAGGTATTCACTGCTCCAGAACCTAAACTTCCCAGGCAGACTTTATTGCCGGCACAGACGCCTTTCTGTTCTGTATTGGCACCGTAATTTCCTTCATCGGTCGTGCCATCACAATTATTATCCTTTCCATCACACCCTTCGGCACCTCCGGGAAAGACGGTATTATCATTATCATCACAGTCAAAGGCAATTTGGTCAGTGAGAGCATTGTAGGAAGGACAGGCACGGTAATCGCCACTACCTTCAGCCACACCTTCTGAATTTATACCATCTTTAAAAGCGTTCAGTGTCATCGACGGTGGGAAATCATCTTTGTCAACAGAAGGACAGGCGGGAACCAGAAAAATGTCGGTGGAAGAATCCTTCCCGATCTTATCTTCATATGATCCTCCGGCCGTCATTGACCCTGTGACAATGGTTGTTCTCACTTCAATTTTTTCCGGATTTCCTATGCTGGAGAGACCAGCAGCAGTGGCTACTACCTCCAGCTTTAAATCGCCCAGTTTTGCGCCGTCGGTGCCAATCACCGGTGACGATGGCGCGACAGCAACATCAATGTGAGCTGTATAACCACTTGGACAGGGTTCATTGGGATCGCTTCCGTCATGGGCATTGCCAAGGTAGCCGGCCACATTGGAAGAGGGTGTCAACATTGAATATCCCGATAACGTTATCACCAGGTTATTCACGTCAAATTTGTCAAAATCATACTTAAAACAGTACTGAATAGCCTGAATGTTTTGTTCTCCTCCCTCAAAAGCTGCTTTTACATACAGCGGAATGGTAATCTTATCTCCCGGTGCAGCAAAGCCGGTAGCATGCTCAAAATAGACTGACTTTACCGCTTGCTCTCCCACATCGGTGGGAGCACCAGGACGATAGGCTTGTCCCGCAAAGGGACCTGATGTCCGTAGTACGAGAATGGCAATCAGCAGCACTAGCACCAGTATGGTAACGATACCAAATAGCCAAGACTTACTTTTTATTTCACCTTTATCGTGTTTTGTTCGCATCATCAATCACCTCATCCAAATCCATATTGAATTAACCACGGGGAATAATCCTGAATATTGACTACCTGGTCATTATTGACATCTCCTTTACTACTGCCAGTGGCAGTGGCACCATAAGCAACGAGCCATGGCGAGTAATCAGTGATTGTTACTCTACCATCATCATTCATGTCTCCCCGCCGGCAGCCCGCCAACGAACCAGACGTGAAAAAGAGAGCACCGGAAGGATAGGCAGCTGTTTCGACGCAGGCGGAAGGCTCGTCTTTATCGTTGACCGCATCCCCGTCCGTATCGACAAAATTTACCACACATTCTCCTCCCTCACAGACCAGCTCACTGCCACAGGCATTGCCACAGCTGCCACAATCGTTCTCTTCTATCTGTAAGTCAATACATTGGCCAGCACAATTTGTTTTCCCGCCGGAACATTCCACGATACAGCCGGACGAGCAGCCATCGCCATCAACAAGATTGTTATCATCACATTGTTCAACACTGAACAGAGTTACACCATCGCCACAGACATTTTCACTGCAATCATTCTTACAGACGTCCTCATTCACCTTATTGCCATCATCACACTGTTCAACACCGGCATTGACGATATTGTCGCCACAGATATTAGGAGTACAATCATTTTTACATACATTAGTATCAACAGAATCGCCATCATCGCACTGCTCGCCACTGTCAGTTACAAAATCACCGCACCTTGGATTTTGACAATTCGTGCGACAGGCATCGGCATCCGTATTAGAGTTTTGGGCACCATCGTCACATCCTTCTCCATCGTCAATGATGTTGTCGCCACAGCTGGGAAGAGGGTTAATGGTGAGAGCTGTTGAGGAAAATGAGTGGAAGACGGGAAATAGTCCGGTTTTTTCCTGGAAAAACGTTCCGATGGTATCCTGGTCATTTCCATCCGTGACAATGCTGACTACCGTCACATCTGTGGTGACGGCTTTCCCCCTGATGGAACCTATTTTTGTCCGACTGGAGACCGTTGCACCCTTATTCTTAGCATCGCGCATCTTCCATTCAGTGGCAGATTTGGGCTCATTGGTAATGAAAATTTTATCAAACAACAAGTCCTGTTGATCGGCACCAGATTCAAAGACAAATTGGCCAACATCGCTATTCTGGATGACGAGTCTAAAAGCCCGCAGCATGGTGGGAGAATCAGCGCTGAGGAAGACGTCAATGTTTACCGGTTCATCAGCATCATAGTGGCAGTTCGCTGGGGTACACTTTAATTCAATAGTTACCCCGGCCACGGCGGCCGAAATCAGGACGCTAGTGAGTATCAGCCAGACTAAGAGTTTTGGTAAAAGCAGTTTCATGGGTCATTCCTCCTGACAGGTTATATCGGGTAGCACTTCACCAACAGGTATTACATTATTAACCACTATGAGCTCTTTACTAGTGGGCGAAAATTTGAAAGTCTGCTTTTCTTCCTGCGGACCGGGGGAGTCGTATTGATAAAACACGCCATTTTTGCAAATCCAGGTAAAAACGCCGCCCACTTCACGGAAACAGGGTGCCTGCCCGGTACTTCCACACGTTGTTCCTGAATCTAAGACATCTATCATCTGCTCGACCAGGAAAATATCTTTTTCATCTAACAGTTGGTTTTTGATGACCTTGTTATCGGTTTTGCTATAATCAACGTAGATATTGCCGGGGGGAAGGCCGACGATGGATGGTTCGCCTAAATCACAGGCGATACCTTCATTGACAGCTCCGTCACAATCGTTGTCAAAAAAGTCACAGAGTTCACCAGAAGAACTGTATAACTCCTGCTGGTTATGTACTTCTCCCTTCTGGTCAGTGAACGTAACTGGCGTCAGTCCAACTAAACCAACGTCGGCAACGCTGACCAGATAGGAATCAACAAAACGAGCTGTCCCACGACAAATCTGTGTACCCCAGCACACGCCTTGGGTGTTGCTGTTGGCAGCACCGGTAAGACTTTCATCGGTTTGGCTATTACAATTATCGTCAACGCCATTACAAACTTCTGGTCTTCCTGGATAAATTAGATTTCCTGACACGCTTAATAATCCTACAACAGCATCAACACAGTCAAAGTTCAAATTGCCCTCCTGGGGTCCTTTCTGTGGACAGCCGCGCAGGTCGGTACCTTGCGCTCCATAGCCGTCCTTATCATTATCCTGACAGCCGGGAACTATAGTGATCGTTGCAGTAGATTCCGTGTTATGAGTTATGCCGGAGTTAAAAATCTGTATATTATTAGCATCAATCCCTTCTATTACAATGGATTTTATTTCCACCAAAAGGGGAGTATCTTCAGTTGCGCCACTTTCTGGCTTTAAAAAGAAGGTAACGGCACGCTTGTTTCCGGTAAATCCCAAATGCATGAAATCTAACTTCGTATTTTTCTGAAATGGTTGATCATCCTTCGTAAGCGCATTAAAATTATTGTCTACTTGCAGATACTTTCCCCCGCTGTTAGGAACTAATTCCAACCCTGGTGGAAAATCAACTTGAAAGGAAAGTGCCGTTAGTGTATACGGCGAAGTGCC
>JAHFSD010000030.1 GCA_023265925.1 archaeon | reverse complement strand
TGAGTATTCTCCCGGTTGCATTCTTCTTCCACTTCCCGCTCTTCCTCTTCGGTCAGATAGACTTCCTCCCACTGCGGGTAATTGCTGCCCGGTACTGTTTTCGGAAAGGTTTTGGAAAAGGCCATTGCCAGAGTAAATAGAATGGGTATAGAAAGGGTATATTTATAAATTTGTGGTCTGGATCAGACCTATGCCCTCCTTCTGGAAGCACGTCAATGCCGTACTGCAGCGCTCGGACATCATTCTGGAAGTGCTCGATGCCCGCTTTATCGAGGAAACCAGGCATTCGGAAATCGAACGCAAAATACAGGGATCAGGAAAACAAATCCTCTACGTCATTAACAAATCGGATTTGGCCGATATTCCTACACTTCAGATCATTAAGAAACGCCTGCAGCCCAGCATCTTTATCTCCAGTACTGATAGATTAGGGACAACCTTGTTGAAAAAAAAACTGTTCGAGCTAGCCAGGGGAAAAGAAGTTGTGGTAGGAGTAGTGGGCTATCCCAATGTGGGAAAATCTTCCGTCATCAACGCCTTAGCCGGGCGGAAAGCAGCCAGAACTTCGGCCGAAAGTGGCTTTACCAAAGGTTTGCAGAAAGTCCGAATCTCACCCCGGATAGTTCTGCTGGACACGCCGGGAGTATTCCCCCGAAAAGAACAGGCGCAACAGAAGTATGCCTTGTTTGGTGCCATTGATTATGCCAAAATAAAAGATCCTGAGCTGGCAGCCATCAGACTCATTCAGGAGCATTCCAAGGCTATTACTTCCTATTATGGTGTTGATGGTGTTGGTGATGTTGAGGGCACTGGGGCGGAAGAAATCCTAGAAGGCATTGCCAAAGCTTTCCATAAGCTGCGGAAGGGCGGCCAGGCTGACCTGGAGGCGACGGCGCGGATGATTTTAAGAGATTGGCAGACGGGGAAGATACGGAGTACGGGAAGTTGACAGCCCTCATTTTTGTAATGGCCATTACAGGAAAAAGTAACATTTAATAACTCCACTATTTTCTTATATACCATGCCCTTCCTTTCCACTACCCTGACCAAATGCAGCGACCCCCTCTACTTCCTTTTCCGCCTCATCATCGGCTTCTTATTCCTGCAGCACGGCGGGCAGAAACTGTTGGGCTGGTTTGGCGGCGTGCCGATGAACAGCTTAATGTGGACTGCCGGCACGATTGAATTCGTGGGCGGGATTGCCCTCATCCTGGGCTTGTTTACCAAGGTGGTGGCGGCGATAGCTGCACTGGAAATGCTTGTGGCGATCGTTACTTTTCATTTACCTCAGGGCTGGAACCCGTTCATCTTCCCACCGGGAAATGGGGCGGAATTACCGCTGCTGTATATTGCCGCTTTCCTGATTCTGATTATCAATGGCGGTGGGAAGTGGAGCTTGGAGAAAGTGGTGTTAAAAAAAGAAGTATTCTAACCTATAGTTTAGAGGAAGGGAAATTTTATAAAGCACTAGCCCTGGCGGTGGAGTATGAAAACACGACTATTACAACAATTACAACTATTGATAGGATTAATCGCGGTACTTCTCTTGGTTGTCGCCTGTGGAAAAGCTCCCTCGACACCAACAGAAGACGTTACGACCGCATCTGATATAACCCCTGCCGAAAAAACGGCAGAACCGGCAATGACTGCAAAAACAACCAAAACGACGACCGCGCCGAAAGCAACCGGTCCTGTTACTGTTCAAATAACTTCTAGTGGCTTTGTTCCTGAAACCGTGACAGTTAATGCTGGTGACAAAGTGGAATGGACTAACAAGCATACCGTAGATGCCTGGGTCGCTTCCGCCGTGCATCCGATCCATAGTGCCTATCCCGGCTCCGACATCAACAAGTGCAACAGCGTTGAGCGGGATGAGCTCTTTGATGCCTGTACACGGCTGGGACAGGATCAATCATGGGGCTTTACATTCAATGAAAAAGGAACCTGGAAGTACCACAACCACCTCAATCCCGGACAGACGGGAACAGTGGTGGTGGGGTAAGAGAAAACTTTATTCTTTTTTTATTCCTTCTTATACTCTTCTTCAAATAGCTTTAACAGCCGTTCCGCCGTCTTCTCCCCCACTCCTTCCAGGGCAATTAATTCTTCCTTGGTGGCATTAACTACACTCTTCACCGATCCAAATTTCTCCAGCAATTTCCGTGCCGTCTGCACCCCCACCCCCGGCAGCGAGGATACCAAAAATTCCTGCTGCTCTTTCATGGTCTGCGGCTTGCGCTCATGATAAGAAAAATCGCGATCACGCTCCTGCTCCCGCTTGGCCATCACTGCCAGCAAGCCTGCTGTATCTTTAGGATTCCTGGTATACAGCACCGGCACGCCAAAGTCCAGCACGATCGAAGAAAGCATGCCGCGGATAGCGTTAGCATGGACTTTCCGCACGGCATAAATGTCTTCCTCCCCTTCGATGATGAGAACTGCTTTGTCAAAACTATTTTTCAACCCCCGCACTTGCTCTAACAGCCTTCCGTCGATGATCGAAGCAACAAAATCAGGCACTTTTTTCAGTTCCACCCCCACCCGGCCGGAAACCAGGTAATCGGCTGACTCCAGTTGTCCGGTGCGGACGGAAAGGCCCATTTCGATCAATTCTTTGACAATCTTATTATCCTTTTCCCGGTGATCGGCCAGGATGGCCACCATTTGATCCGGGGGAATGAAACGGCGCAGCGATGATTCTGCTGCTGATTCTGCCGAAACGTCCAACTGCAGCAACGAAAGATTTTTTTTTAATGCTTCCAGATTGCGGTACATCTGTTTCTCTTTATGGAACGAGCTCCAGCGGTAACCTTCATCCCGTGTTCCCTGCGTAATCAGAACTGTTACTTCCCCTTTCTCCAAGCGCCCGGTCCTTCCCCGGCGCTGGATGGAACGAATGGCACTGGGCACCGGTTCATAAAAAATCACTTTATCAACTTTAGGGATGTCCAATCCTTCCTCGGCAACGGAGGTGGCAACGAGAACAGAAAATTCCCCCACCCGAAATCGATCCAATATTTCCTTCTGCTGCTTTTGGCTGAACCCGATGCCTTCCTTCTTAGCCTGACCGACAAAAATGCTAGCACTGATACTTTTCTCCGCCAATAATTTAACGATTTGGTCAGCTGACTGGCGATATTGGGTGAAGACAATGATTTTCGCTGAGGGGTTAGCGGCCACTTCTTCCTGCAGAACCTGGCACAGCTTCGGCAATTTCGGGTGCTGAACATTCTGCTGTTGCAGCTGATCAGCCAAAAACATCGCTGATTTAAAATGGTGGTCAAGGAGCAGGTTTTTCACTGCCCGCACTTTGGTTGATTTTCCTGCTTCCTGGATTTTGCTAAAATAGGAATGTAATTGGTACATTCCTTGGGATTCCAGCAGTTCCAGGGCATGTTCCACTTTAATCACTTCCGCGACCAGCGAAATGCTGCGCAAGACTTCAAAATCACGGTTGCCGGCAGCTACCGTCTGCTGCAATTCCCGCTGCACTCCCAATAATTCCGTCTTGGTAACATTTAACCCTTTGTTCAGCCCATGCTTCTGCGCTTCCAGCAGCTTGCTTTTCCGGCATTCTTCCAGCTGCTGCTGGATTTTTTTAAACTCTTCCGGGAACTCTACTTTGACCCAATTGAATTTCAGGGGCTGGATATACTGTTTTACGTCAGGATCCTTATCGGTGCGCACTTCGATTTTTTCAATCTTTAAGTTCTGCACGATTTCGCGGATCTTTTCCAGATCGCTTCCCGGAGAGGCCGTCAGGGCCAGAATGCGGGGAAAGCGGGAAACTTTTTCATATTGCTGGGCCAGCCAGACATAGGAGTAGTTGCCCGTGGCATGGTGGGCCTCATCGAGGATCAGCAAGCTTATCTCTTCGAGTTTAACGCGCTGGTTAATCGTGTCATTTTCTAAACCTTGCGGCGTACTTATCACAATAGTCGCTTCCTTCCATAACTCTCCTCTTTTTTCCGGCGGAACATTGCCGGTAAACAGCACGATTTTCTCGGGCGGGATGTCCAAATGCCGGCGGAAGGTCTCCAGATGCTGCTCGCACAGCGGCTTGGTAGGCGATAACAGCAGAATTTTAGAGTTAGGATAATTGCTCAACCGCTGGGCTGCCAGCAGGAAGGCGATTGCCGTCTTGCCCAATCCGGTGGGGAGGACCACCAGCGTATTTTTCAGCGCCGCCGTGCCTAAGATGGTCTGCTGGTAGAGGCGGGGAGTGAAATCACGGAGCATGATTCCAGCTGGGTTGCTGTTTCTTTATATAATTTATGATGATTTTGGCGGCGGCAATTCCTGCCTTCCCGTCAAGGTCACAATATGCTCTTTCACATCAATACTCAATTCCACCAGATTGTTGATCACGATGTCGTTCCCCATCAGATAATAAGAAATATTTCGTAAATCACGAATCCGGACCTTTTCAATGTCCTTGATTTCCACCACTTTCATCGGCTCTTTCGCTTTCAAATGGGGATTATTCTCATCAAACAAGCCGATAAACGCTGACCAGTACCCGTCCCGGTCCTTGCCCGGCTTCCTGCTGATAACCACGCTTTTGGCTTTATAGGCAGTCATGGCTTTTTCTCCCTTTACCTTTTCCCTCCCCTTATTCCCTTCTCCCTCCTGCTCTTCCATTTACCTTCCCTTCTAACCCCTAAAGCGTATGTGGAAAGCGCCAATCTGGCCAGCGAGGGCTTTGTATCCTTGGTAATCCAGCTAGGTGCGCTCCTATCGTCGCGGTGGGCTTCATGCCCGCCCATTTCGCCTAGGATACTGGCCGATTAGAGTGCCCCGAGCAAGCTTTCAACATACCCTAAAGCGGAAGATATATAAATATTTATTGCTTTTCCAGAACGCGGAGAGGTGATACTGTGGTCTTAGAGCATATATTCCCTGAAGACTGGCTGGAGCATAAAGGGCGGTACGCCTTTATCATGGGCGTGATCTATTCGGTGATTGCCCTGGTTATTTCCACTATCCTTTTCCCTGGCGATCCGGCTTTGGTAGCAGTCGCTTTTACCTCAATGCTGCTCCTGCCAGAGATGTACAAGATCTTCTCGATCGAAGAGCGGCAGGAAGCGGTCGAGAAGAAAGTAGGCATGCGCGCCTTGTGGCGGAACGACATCGAAGTCGTGCGCATCTACATTTTCTTATTTCTCGGCATTTTATTGGTCTATGCCGTGGGAACAATGCTGCTTCCGACGGTACAAACCAATTCACTGTTCCGAGAGCAATTAGAGATCCGCTTTGGGCAGGGCTTTTCCGGGAATGCGATTGCCGGGCAGGCAGTTTCTGGACAGCTGTTTTCCAGCCAGTTATTTTATGACCTGCTGAGCAACAATTTTTTGGTGCTCATTGCCTGCTTTATCCTGGCGTTACTGACCGGCGATGGTGCTATCTTCCTGATTAGCTGGAATGCTTCAGTCTGGGGCGCGATCTTTGGCATTACGGCGAAAAATGCCGCTTTATTTGCCGGAAAGAACCCCTTGGCCCTGTTTGGGGTCATTATGCTGGTCGTCTTTCCCCATATGATCCTCGAAGCAATTTCCTATTTCCTGGCGGCCATTTCTGGCAGCGTCATCTCCAAAGACGTCCTGCTGGAAGAATTTGCCTCGGAGCGCTTCATGGAAGTGTTTGGGTTTAACCTCTACCTGCTGTTGTTTGGCCTGGTCTTCCTTGTTCTGGGCGCGCTGGTCGAGACCTTTGTGCTGGATAATGTCTCGATCTACCAGGAAATTATCAGGATGAGCGTACAGGCGCTGGCGAGGTAGAATGTGCAGCAGCATAGCCGCAAGATAGTCTGTCTACTTCACTTTTTTTTCTGTCAGGATAGCTTCCTTTTTGGCTTTAGCATCGCTCTCAAACGGCTTACACACCTCAAAAAAATCACATTGCCCGGTGCTCCATTTGCAGAGCGGGCCAACCCGTCGGGGATAATCGTCGATCCGGCTGGTTTTAGAGGTATGCCCGTGAATCAGGGCAATCTCCCGCCTTGCTAATGCCAGCAATTCTTCATCAACGTCCATCAATTTCAGCTTATGCCGTAAAAAGAAAACGCCTACCTGGGAAGGCGCCGTTCCATGTTTCTCAAAATACAACAAGGAATAGATGGCTAACTGCAATTTTATTTCATCCTTGAACTCAAAACTGGCATTGGTCTTGTAATCAATAATCTGGACTTCATCTTTTAGCTGGTGAATGGCGTCAATGAAGCCTTGGACGCTGTAACTGTCGGAAACGAATTTCTGCTCCCGTAGCGGCGTTAGTTGCTGGAAGGCATCCTGAATGGAAAGGCTTTTTTCACTGATTGCTGTCCCCACCGTTTCCACCAACTGCTGAGCCCAATTCATCAGCATCAGCATCGTCTCTTCAAAATAAAACCGTTCCTGGTCGCCGTTTAAATGCAGTCCCTGAAGTTGTGGCTTATAGTGCTGCCAGGAGGAAATGAATACGGTTTGTATCCGGCCATAGAACAGGCGGGCATAGTTCTCTTCCGTCAGGGTCCCGGCATCCAATTCATAGAACTTTTCCAGTGTGGTATGGGCAACATTGCCCCTGATTTGGTGGATATTGGGAATGGTCGGATAGCCGGCAATGTATTGGTAGTAATATTTCCTGGTGCATTGCTTGAAGGTATTGATGGATGATGGCGATTCGACTCGTTTTGCCATAAAATGGTTTCACCTGATTTTTGAGGATGGTCACGGAGAGAAGTTTATATGGTTTTCTGTGCTTTCGAATCTACTCAATAGAAAAGAAGAAGGGTAAAAAATAAAGAAAAAGTTTATTTGCATACTGCCGGAATTGGCCCCAGTACACCATCAGGATCCTGACATTTTGTTCCACCTGTACAACTAATTGTTGTACTAATATTTAATTCTCCTGGATAACCATTCCACTCACCCGACTTCTTACAGTTCTGCTCTCTTACTGCTGTTTGATTTGTTGAGGCTGTCGGATAACAATAATCTGCGTATTGGTGTAATTGCCCATTTGCCGACGTCACCATCACAAAAACACCAACGGTAGAGTTGTATTTATTAGTTTGATTAATGCTTTGATTGTTACAGGTATAAGGTTTGCACCCCTCATCCGCCGTTCCATCACCATCATTGTCAACCATAACCCCAACACCCCCATCGAAGCAATCATCTACTAATTGCGTTCCCCCCAACTCTTCCGGCGCCAGTGGTAAGGCTTCACATTGGCCTTGCTCATTACAAAACAGTCCTGGTTGGCATTGTTGATCAGCCGTACATGCCGAGGTATTGGGGGTAGCATTTGTTGTTACATTCGGTGGGGGTGCAGAAACTGTAAACATCTGCAGCATCCACTTGTTACTATGGCAATTCCATTGTCCTTGTTGTTTGGTACATCCATAGGCAACAATATAATTCTCACCTACTACATTCTTTTCTAAACTGACATTTAATACTCGACTAACATTATTTCGACACCAATTTTGGATAGGTTGGCTACAGGAGTATTCAAATTGTTTCCATTGCCCCTCATTATCTGTTACATAGCCAAAGCGATAGACAAATTGTTCATTTGCCTGAGCGTAAAGATTTAGAGAAAAATTTCCTGGAGCCAATTGAAATAAGGTTGGGCTGATTGTAAATGTTGTTGGATCAGCATACTGTTCTCCTCCTGCAATAGCACGCCCAGCCAACCCCTTCGCTCCACCTGCCGTCCCCGGCGCACCGGGCTCAGGCGGCAAATCGCTGCTGGGCGCACAGGCCACAATCAAAGCACTTAACAATAACAATGTTAATATCACCAGTTTTTTCATGGGGAACGCCTCGTTTTTATGTGAAAAGATAGGTAAACTCAACCCCTATTTAAGCTTTTTCCCCACCCCCAAAGACACTACAAAATATAGTTTGGAGTATGTGTTTATACGTTACTGTTGGAGTGGCGGCTGCACATTCCTCCAGACATACCACACTAACCAGATCAAAATCAAATCAATGATGATGAGCACGATTACTGGTGCATTGAGGGCAGATTTTGATTCCAGCTGATCTACACGTTCTTCAAGGGCAGCAAGACGTTGCTCTGCCGTCATGCTGGTAGGGGGAGTTGATGGAGGTGTAAAACCAGGTGAAGTGGGTTGTACCTCTTTCCCCGCCGATGGTGCACTTCCCGGGCCTGCTGGCGTCGGTGGTGGGGGTGGAGGAGGTGCCAGTACAGAGACGGCTAGTACGGAGACGATAAGTATCAAAAAAATGACAACAACAAGAAGAGTCTTGTTCATCAATCATACCTCCTGAACTTCAGGCATTTCTCTGAAGTATATATTCCTTTTGGTACTATGTATATATAAAGCTCCTCTCAGGAAATTACCACAACCTTTTTCTTCTGCCTGATCGTCAGATAGGGCCTGCTCAATCTCTTTTTGAGTTCCCGATCCTGCGTCAGGACCAGATATCCTTTTCTGGAATAGTCAACCAGCAAATCATCAACGTTTCCCCTTCCTGGAATGCTGGGCACGCACTTGGCGTTGAGCAACGCGATGGCCAGTTTTGCTGCTCTCCTTTCCTTCCCAGTCCTTTCCTGCGCAATCTTCTGCAATTCCTGAATTGTTCCTTCCAGGACGGCAACCTTGTCTGGGAGATCAGCGGTTTTCTTCAGCTCTTCCACTACATCAATCTTCCAAGTGGCAACCGCCATCAGGGCATTGGTGTCAAGCAGGATAGTTTTCATGGGAACACTCACTGCGTCTAAACTATTGCTCTCTCCTCCCTGCCGATTTCCTGTACGGAGGCAATCCAGTACACGCGCAGGAGCACAACCAGCAGCAGGAGCAGGAAACTGCTGGCCAAGACCAGCCAGCCCTGTTCCGGATAATTCAGGCTCAGGTAAATGAGATACAATCCGCCAAAGAGCAGGGCAGCATTGAGGAGGAACAGGAAAAGCGTCTTATGGATGGTGTAGATCGCGGTTCTCCAGAACGAACGCAGGAATTCTCTCCAGGCAGGGAAAGAAATAGTGGCTAAAGCGATAAGGAAAAAATAATAGCCCACCAGAAAAACGATGGCAATTTCTTTCAGGGCCTGGGGAAGCGCTTCCACTGCCTGCCGGGCAACCAGGTTTTTTAGGGAGAAGTAACTGGCGGCGATGATTGGTGTGAAGATAATTAGTGCAGAGACAACATATTTTAGGGCTCTCTTTCCCGTTTCTTTCAGGAAGAAAGTGGATGGTGCAATGATCTGCAGCGAGAGAAGCCACAGAATCCCATTCCCGATAAACAACAGTCCTCCCACCCAGAGTGCTAATTGGATGGCCTTGTCGATCAACGAGCGGTAGGCCTGATAGAGTTTCAATGTATCCTTCAGGAACGGCTGCCCCGACTGCAGAGTTTCCTGGCCATAATTGGCAGAATCTGCTGATTTCAGCAGGGTGGTCAGATCTTCCATGATGCGCACTTGGTACGTAAGGCCGGCATAGACGGTTCCTCCCACCACCAGCACCTGAAGAATGAGGAGAAGAATAAAGAGGAAGAGATGAGCGCGGATTGCCGTTCCGGTGTGCCGCAGGCCGCGGTGAAGATAGTTCATGTTGGATTGGAAATAAACACAGCGAATAATAAAACGCCACCGGCCGGATTTTCCTGCCCGTTACACCATTTGACCAGTGTCGTGGGGCTGAGCGAAGCGAATGCCCCACTTGAGTACGACTTGCCTAGTGTAACTGGCATTTGAACCGACAATCCCGTAAGGGACAGGTTCTCTTATTTTGAGGCAATGGTGGTTGCTTCAAGACCTGCGCACTACCAGGTTATGCGACGGTGGCGTGAACGTGAGTGAACGGCAACGTCGCGACCAGAAACCGCAGTTTCTGTGTAGGCGACGGTGGCATAACCGCCAATAGTTCTGTCTCATTTTATAAACATTTAGGTGAGAGCTGTCGGAGTATAAAGAAAGCTGGAATTCCCCGTGTTGAACGGAAAAGTATATACTGTCCAGACTCCCGCCCTGCCCTTTGCCGCCATCCATGGCGATCCCGATGTGGAAAATCCGAATGAAACGAGATTTGGCCCGACCGGGAAAGCTTTTCCGGCATCGGCATTTCAGCGGAGTACAGTTCATTAATTTTATAAAGAGAGAGAAAAAAAGGTCATATTGCCAGAAAAAATACCAAAGAAGATAAAACAAAATGAGGTGTAGCACATGCCCACCGTAAAAATATATACGACCCCCACCTGCCCTTGGTGCAAGAAAACCAAAGAGTTTCTGAAGTCCAGGAAGGTTAAGTACACGGAAATTGATGTAAGTGAAGACGAAACCGCCGCGCAGGAGATGATAAAAAAATCCGGTCAGATGGGCGTCCCCGTGCTGGACATCAATGGAAAGATCATTGTTGGGTATGATCCTGAAGCGATCATGAAAGCAGTTGGGAAGAAATGACCATGCCAGAAAAGCGCTGGAGTTCAGCCCTGCAGCCCGGAGAAGCACTGCTCGTCGCTGATGTGGGCGGGACAAATTGTACTTTTGCCTTTGTCCGGGAGAAACAAGGAAAGATCTCGCTGCTGGCCGGCCTTCAGGTGGAAAGTAAAACGATTACTGATTTTTCCTCTACAGTGAAAGAAGTGGTGGAATGGGGGAAGAGGAAATATGGATTAGTAGTGCAGCAATTCTGTGCTGCCGGCGCTGGTCCCGTCTCGCCCGCGGGGCAGAGCATAACTATTACCCACCTGCCCTGGAACATTGATGCGGATAAAATCAAAAAGGCAACCGGCCTTTCCGTCCTGCTGATCAACGATTTTGATGCGGTAGCGTATGGAATCGAGGCGGTGCCCCAAAAAGATATTATGGTCGTGAAAGCAGGAAAACAGGTCGCGAGGGCTCCCCGCGCCCTGCTTGGCCCGGGAACCGGATTGGGAAAAAGCTTCATCATCTACAACGAGCATAAAAAAGCTTATGTTCCCATCTCTTCTGAAGGCGGGCATGCTTCTGCTTCCTTCGAGACCGAGGAAGAATTTGCCTTGGCACGCTGGATTCAAAAGAGAGATAAAACGGCAGTAGTTGCCTGGGAAGATGTTCTTTCTGGGAAAGGGATAAGTAACCTTTACCAATTCCTGGAAGAAAAATCAGACCGCAGAAATAAAGAAATACAAAATTCAGGATACGACCCCGCGGTCATTGCCCACCATCGCCATACTGACCCTCTTTGCCAGAAAACCTTTGACCTTTTCCTTCGTTTCTACGCCCGTTGTGCCAAAAATCTGGCGTTGGACGTGCTGGCGCGCGGCGGCGTCTATCTGGCGGGGGGAATTACGGCCAGGAACATTGATCTCTTCCAGCGGAAAGTATTTAAGGAAGAGTTTATTCACACTAAAAATATGAAAGGGGTGTTAGAGCAGATTCCGGTGTATGCGATTACTAATTACGATGTAAGTTTGTATGGGGCGGCGGTGGCTGTCAAGCTGAAAGAAAGGAGGTGGAAATGAGGTTGAAATTACTTTCTGTTGAAACGGGCACAACTTTTATATAGTTATGCTGAAGGGAATAATGGATGTTACCATTTTGGAGAAAACGGAAAGTTACACCAGTTGATTCTTTACCGGTCGAGCCTCCGACACCAAAACCATACATACTCGCGCCAGCTACTATTGGCATTCCAGAAGGGATCTATTTTGTGGTCTATCAAAATGAATTTACTGATGAACATTGGTGTTTCGGCACCAGCACAGAAATAGCTATAATCGGCAGAGAGAATAGCACTTTAATATTCCCAGTTGATAGAACCTTCCCGATGGAGGGAAAATGGGACATTGAAAATAGGTATTATATTCCCAGAACTCAGAACATGGAATGGTGGAGTATTCCCCTCTCTGATATTACTCCTCAACTTATCGCTGAAGCTTTTTTGCGAAAAGAACCCGGGTGGGGCGTTGAGCGTCCTACGCTGTGGTATGAAACTAATTTAGAAAAAGTCATTTGGGATAACTATAGGAAAGGAGAGAATCGGCCGGAATAGTTTGTTCAGTAACGGTATACCTTTATGGGGTGGGCCATAATGAAAATCTTCATTGACAGCGCCGATTTGGATGAAATCAGGCAAGTCTATCAGTGGGGAGTTGGTGATTGGCCTTACCGCCATTCGGGAGTTGACGAGGAGTAAATAAAAATCCCAACCACAACCTATCACTTTTGAACAGGATGGTAGAAATGCAAGACTGGTGTACGAAGCATCACTCGGGGTGGAAGGCATGAGCGAATCCCTGCAATATCACGAACAGGGAAAACCGGGGAAATTGACTGTTGTGCCCAGCAAGTCCTGCCGCACCGCTAAAGAATTATCGCTGGCCTATACGCCGGGAGTAGCTCTGCCGTCATTAGAAATCAAAAAACAGCCGCAGAATGCGTATCGCTACACGGGAAAGGGAAATCTGGTTGCCGTCATTTCCAATGGGACGTCAGTGCTGGGCTTGGGCAACATCGGCCCTCTCGCGGGAAAGCCGGTGATGGAAGGAAAAGTAGTTTTGTTCAAACGCTTTGCCAACATTGACGGGTTTGACCTTGAAATTAACGAAACTGATCCGCGAAAATTAGCAGCAATCATTGCTTCGTTAGAACCGACCTTCGGCGGCATCAATCTGGAAGATATCCGCGCTCCCGACTGCTTTCTGGTGGAAGAAGAATTGTGCAAACGGCTCTCCATCCCCGTCTTCCATGACGACCAGCATGGCACTGCGGTGATTACTTCAGCGGCACTGTTGAATGCCTTGGAACTGGTGGGAAAGAATCTACAGGATGTCCGCATCGTCTTCTCGGGAGCAGGCGCTGCGGCGATTGCCTGTGCCAGGATGTTCCTGAATCTGGGCGTGAAGAAAGAACAAATCCTGCTTTGTGACAGTGACGGTGTGATTTCGACTGCCCGCCTCAGAAAATTGAATAAGTATAAAGCACAATTTGCCCAGAAGACCAATAAGCGAACGCTGGCCGAAGCGCTGCAAGGAGCAGATGTCTTCATCGGCGTTTCCAAAGGGAATATCGTCACCGTGGAAATGGTTCGCTCCATGGCTACAAAACCAATCGTGTTGGCGATGGCCAATCCTATCCCGGAAATAAGCTATGAAGATGGGAAAGCAGCCCGCCCGGACCTTATCATGGCTACGGGAAGAAGCGATTATCCTAATCAGGTCAACAATGTGTTAGGCTTTCCGTTCATTTTTCGCGGGGCCTTGGATGTGCAGGCGATAGCAATCAACACGGAAATGAAATTGGCAGCTATCAGGGCTCTATCCCAGCTTGCCCACGAGCCCGTTCCGGTGGAAGTGATTAAAGCGTATGGCCGGCATTTCCGCTTTGGTCCCGAATACATCATTCCCAAGCCGTTCGATCCGCGGGTGTTGTATTATGTTGCTCCTGCTGTAGCCAAAGCCGCGATGGAAACCGGTGTGGCACGGAAAAAAGTGACCATTTTGGAATATACTGCCTCACTGAAGGAGCTGGCGCAGCAGTTGGCGAAAGGAAAGTTTCTAGGGTAAATCTATTTAAAGGAGGTCTTGTTTATTTGAATATTGTGATCATTATCCTTATGGGTGTGGCCGGAGCAGGAAAATCAACGGTTGGAACATTGCTTGCTCGGGAATTGCAGTGGATATTCTATGAAGGAGACGATTTCCACCCCGCGGCCAATGTCAGAAAAATGAAAGAAGGAATAGTGCTAACTGACAACGATAGGAAACCGTGGCTTGCTGCTCTGCGAAAACACCTTACCGTCCTTCTTAAAAATAAAGAAAATGCTATACTGGCTTGTAGCGCGCTAAAGGAATCGTATCGCACAGTTCTGTCGGTTAATGAAGAAGTACGTTTCGTCTACCTGAAGGGCGACCGAAAACTCTTTGAACGGCGGGTGAACACTCGTCAAGGTCATTTTTTCAATCCACTGCTCTTAGATAGCCAGCTGGAAATCTTAGAGGAACCCCAACAGGCAGTCGTTGTGGATAGTGCACTATCGCCGGCTGATATTCTGGAAAAAATTAAAGAGAGGTTATCTTTTAAGCCTTCCAAAAAACAGTAATGCTTATAAAAACGGTAATAAATTTGAGAGCAATGGTAGGAGCAAAGACACTAGAGCAAATTGGATTTCTTGGCTTTGATATTGATGGGACGATAATTGATACTGATATGAGCACGCCGGGAAGTGCGAAATATAAAGAGAGTTCGCTGATCGTGAAAGAATTTACCGGTGTGGATCCAGAACCAAATAGCTTTAACAAGTTTTATGCTAACCTCATCGCCAGAACTGCAGGGGTCCCAAGTGAACAAGCATCTATCCTCTTTGCGGAATTAATGCACCAGTACTTTAATGTCCAGGTACCTAATCTGGAAAACTTCATTGCCTATCGGTCAAAATTGAGAAAGAAAACGTACGCGACTTTAGCGGAATTCATTGGAAATGGCTCGCTTCATAGTGGACACTGGCTTTCCTCGTTGCCAGCTTCGCTTCAAGAGAAGGCCTACATTGTCACCTCCACCAAGAGGGATGTGGTTCAGCTTTTGGATGAGAATGAGCAGCTTCGAATTAGGGGAAAGCCATTCAGCGACTTTTTCGGTGGAAGAATCGTCTATGGTGATCAAGTTCTGGGAACGGGGGAGGTGATAGAAAGAAATAAGCCAGACCCGGAAAGCTATAACAAGGCACTGGCCTTGGCTGTACCAGGTATAACCAGTCGCGGATATGTAGGAATAGCATTTGAAGATAGCAAAAACGGCGTGATGGCAGCGCACACTGCTCGCTACGGCTCTGGACGGCTGTACGTGGTTGGCATCGAAACAACCTTGTCCGGAAAGGAGTTACGCAACGATGGTGCCGACGATTCCTATCCAGCCCTTTATACTATTGATTTAGAAGAATTATGCGAACATTATTTATCAGGGTAGTGAACTGTTTTTATCCATTTGCCTTTGCCAAAAATTAAGAATTATTGCCGGAATAAAGCAGAAGAGGTACAGCAAGAATAAGGGGGACACACCATGAAACTCGGTTTTATCGGATTAGGGCGGATGGGCTACAATATGGTCCTCAATTTGTTGGAGCACGGCCACGAGGTAGTGGTTTATGATAAACTTCCTGATCCCGCCCAGGGATTGGCAAAAAAGGGGGCTATACCTGTGTATTCGCTGGGAGAATTGATAAAGAATTTACGTTCACCTCGCGTGAATTGGCTGATGATTCCTTCCCAGCACGTGGACTCTTCCCTGGCTAAACTTACCCCCTACTTACAGCGCGGCGACATCATCATTGACGGCGGCAATTCTTACTTTCAGGATTCCATCCGGCGCTATAATGAGTTAAAGAAGAAAGGCATCCATTTCCTCGATTGCGGCACCTCCGGCGGGATGGAAGGCGCTCGCTATGGAGCCTGCATGATGATTGGCGGTGATAAAGAAATATTTCAGAAAGTGGAAGTGTTGTTCCGTGACATGACCGTGAAAGACGGTTATGGCTACATGGGAAAAGCGGGAGCCGGCCATTTTGTCAAGATAGTGCATAACGGCATTGAATATGGCATGATGGGGGCGATTGCCGAAGGCGTGCAAGCGATCAAAAACGCTCCTTTTGGCACTGATATACAGAAAGCCGTCAGCGTTTATGCCCACGGCAGCATCATTCAAAGCCGGCTGGTGGATTGGCTGTTGAAATCATATGAAACGAGAGGCTACCTAGATGGCATTTCCGGTGAAGTCCCTAAAGGCGAGACCGAAGAAGAGATGGAAAATTTGGAAAAATTAGCCGAGATGCCGGTGCTGCAGGCGGCACGGTTGATGCGGGTGGCCACCAGGAAGAAGCCCAGTTATGCCGGGAAATTGCTGGCAGCGATGCGCAATCAGTTTGGCGGG
>JAHFSD010000045.1 GCA_023265925.1 archaeon | reverse complement strand
GAGGAAATCGTGGGAGACGTTCTGGGACAGGAAGGGATGCCGTTAATAAAGGAGTTGTATGAGCGGCAGAACATTTCTGAATTTGATTTGGCCGCGAAAACAAAAAAAGACATCAAGATTATCCGTCGCTGGCTCTATGTCCTCTACAACCACAACCTGGTCAGCTCCACCAGGAAAAAAGACAAAGACAAAGGCTGGTACATCTATTACTGGACGCTGGTCCCGGACAATGTCCGCTTCCTGTATTACAAGAAAAAGCGGGAGCAGCTGGCCCGGTTCAAGGAGCAATTAGAAGCAGAAAAGAAAGAGCTGTTTTTTGTCTGCCCCAAGAAGTGCGTCCGGCTGAATTTTGACCAGGCCATGGACTTTGAGTTCCACTGCCCGGAATGCGGGGAATTGGCCAGCCAGGACAGCGGCAAGGAAAAGATTGTCGTGCTGCAGCAGGACATCAAAGCGCTAGAGCAGGAATTGCGGGAAGAAGCCCGGGACGAAAAGCCTAAACGGAAAATGGTCAGGAAAGTAGTCAGAAAAGTGCTAAAACCGAAGCAGAAGAAAGGAAAAAAGCATTAACGCTTCCGTTTCAGGGCCTTCTCAATCACGATCTCTTCTTTTAATACTTTAGAAGTCATCTTCTGGATATTGCTTTCCATATTGGCGACCCGCCGTTCCAGAAGGATCAATACCCTCAGGGAATAGACAATCGCTGCCAAGGTGCCAATGATTACGGCTAAAATGACTTCTGCTAATTCCAATGCTGGCATGGGTAACACCTCTTTTGATTATTATAGTCTTCAATGAGTAGGAGGGAGTATATAAACATTTCCCCCTAAAGCTTTATAAAATGAGCTGTAAACGGGAAAAACATGGAATCCTACGAACAACTATTGGCCAAAGCCGAACAGGAGCTCCCGGAACAGCAGGAAGGGGGCGAGCGCTTTGTCATTGAGAAAATCAAGGGCCATCTGGAAGGGAACAAGACCATTTTAATCAACCTGAAGAAAATTGCCAAGGATTTGCGCCGGGATGAGAGTCACCTGTTAAAGTATCTGCTCCGCGAACTTGCTACCCCCGGCCACTATGTAGGCGACCGCACCATTTTTGGGACGAAAGTCCCGGCCTCGCTGATCAATAAAAAAATCAAGAAGTATGCCAGCGAGTTTGTCTACTGCTCCGAATGCAGCAAGCCCGACACCAAGCTGGTGGAAGAAAAAGACGTGGTGTACCTGCGCTGCCTGGCCTGTGGCGCAAAGAAACCGGTGAAGAAAATCTGAAAATATGAGAATAGTAACCATGGCTTTTATTGTTGCCCACAAAGATGGCCCACACGGCCTGCTGCTGATAGTGACTGATAAGGATATTCTGGGCAAAAGATTTGAGGAAGGAAGACGGCAGCTGGATCTGACCGGCAGATTCTATCAGGGCGAAGAGCTGGAAAAGGAAGAAGTAAAGAAACTCTTTTCTCAGGCCCGGCACCTGCATCTGACCGGGAAGCAGGCAGTGACGCTGGCCCTGGAGGAAGATCTGATCCAGGCCAAACAAATTCTCTGGGTGCAGGGTGTGCCGCATATAGAAGTGGTGATGGGGTGAGTAATGGGGAATAACTTATCGGGTTAAACGGAGTGGCAATTCCTCGGGAATTTCTGCTCAAGGGTCTTGAAAACGTGAGAATTGAGATGAATTTGATGAGCATAGCACATAATGTACAGAAGATTTGGAGACTGAGAGCAGCCAAGGGCTGCTAAAAATATTTTTTCTCGTTAAAATGTTGTTTTAAAAATAATTGTGAGACGGCTTCCCCTGTTAGGCAGGTAAAGCGAAACGTTCCTGGAAAGCTCAGATACTCTCTCTCACTTCCCTTCCAGCACCACACAGGCATACTTCCGGAAATACTTCTTCGCCACCCGCTGTACGTCCCTCACGGCTACTTTCCTGATGCGCGGCACGTACCCCTGCACTAGTGCAGCATTATTAATCTGCTCCCAAAAAAGTAGTTGGTCTGCCAATTTCTGCGGATCTTCCACTTCCAGCAGGTAATCGCCCTCCACAAACTCCTTGGCTTCCTGCACGTCCTGCTCTGAGGCAGTTTTTATTTTCTCCAATTCAGCTACCATCATTTTTTTCACCGTGGCAATGTTTTTCCGGTCAATGGAGGCATAGGCGGCAAAATAACCGGCACTAAGCTCGGCGGCATGCTGTGAGCCCACTTCGTATGCTAATCCTTTCTTGGCCCGGATTTCCGTGAACAGGCGTCCGGATTGTCCCCGGCCGAGAATGCCGTTAATGACGTCCAGCACATAGGAATCAGGATGTCCCCGCGGGACGGTCTTATACCCCAGCACCAGGTACGTATTCACGATATTCTTCTTCTCTTTTTTCTCTACATGGTGCCGTGCGGGCGGTTCCCGGGGAAAGGAACAGCGCGGAACAGTTCCTTTTTTCTGCCGGAAATGCCGTTGGATTTCCTCTTTCCACTTCCGGACATCGCCTACGACTACAACTACCATGTTATTGGGCACGTAATGGCGCTGGAAATACTGAATTACTTTTTCCCGGCTCAGCCCTTTGATCACTGCCCTGTCGCCGTAGGTGGGATAGCGGGCCGGATGCTTTGTAAACAGATGTTTCTGGAACAGGATCCATTGGTAAAAACGCGGCTCATCGTAGACCATGTCAATTTCTTTGAGCACGACGTTTTTTTCCTTGGCAATGTCAGCCGGGTTGAACAAGGAATGCTGGAAGATGTCGGCCAGCACGTCTACCGCCAGGCAAAAATGCTTCTTCAATACCTTAATGTGGAAACAGGTCCGGTCGCCGGTGGTGTAAGCGTTAAAATCACCGCCAATGCGTTCGATTTCGTTAGTGATAGCCCGGTTAGTGGGCCGCTTTTCCGTTCCTTCAAACAGGATATGTTCCAGGAAATGAGCGATGCCCCTTTCTGAAGCGGATTCAACATTGCTGCCCACTTTAATCAGCGCTTCCACGACGACGGCAGCACCCGGCTTAGGGTGAAACAGCACGGTTAATCCGTTGGGTAATACCACTTTTGGCATACTTGGAAGGTTATCGGGAGGGTTTATAATGATTTCTGAAGGAACCTTTTTAACCTCCGGTGATTTGGTAGGATTAGAAATAAAAATCCCAATCGCAGCAATGAAACTCCAGGAATTCCAGCAATACCTGAACGAGAAAAAGATTGGCCTCGCTCTCTTCATCCATCCCGATATTATCATCACCTACTTCACCCAGCTTAAACCCTCCTATGCTTACTTAGTCATTACCCCTACGACAGCAGCATTCTATTTCACCGCGCTGGATAAAAAGCCTGCTTTGAAAGGCCTGGCCGTCAGGCCTCTCTCCAAGAACTGGTCCAAAGCCTATAAGCGTGTCCATAAGATTGGTATCAATAACCGCAGCCTGACCGTGGCCCAGCTGGAACGGTTAAAGAAAATCTGGCCAAAAGCAACGTTCGTGGACGTTTCTTTACCACTGGAGCAATTGCGGAGGCAGAAAACGAAGGAAGAAGTGGAAAAGATACAGAAAGCCTGCCAGATTACCAGTACTGCCTTTGCTGCCTTGCTTCGAGAGCTTCCCCGGCGCAGATTAAAGACTGAATTAGACGTCGTCTGCTTCCTGGAAGAACAATTTCGACAACAGCAGGCTGAGCCTTCCTTTCCCACGATTGTGGCCATGGGCAGGAATGCTGCTATTCCCCATCACATCCCGGACAACACCAGACTCACGAAAGGCTTCCTGGTAGTTGATTTTGGGGCAAAATTCCAGAATTATTGTGCTGACATGACCAGAACAGTTTATGTAGGTAAACCTTCTTCCTCTGAACGGAAATTATATTTCCTCCTTCAGCAAGCGCAGGAAGACGCCATACGGGCAGTTGAAGAAGGAACATCTTTTACCGTCCTGGATAAAGTTGCCCGAAAACGATTAGGTCGGTATTCTTCATCTTTCATCCATTCCCTGGGCCACGGCATTGGTCTGGAAGTGCATGAAGCGCCCACTTTTTCAGATAAGAAGATGAAGGTGCAGGAACAGGCCGTGTTCACGATTGAGCCGGGGATTTATCTCCCCGGAAAGTTGGGGATCAGGATTGAAGATACGGTGGTGTTTGATGGGAAGGTAAAAGTGTTGACATCCTCACCGAAAGAGTTGATCTGTCTCTAACGTTTTCCTTCCCCCAAACCTTTTTAAAACACCCTTATTTCTACACAATATTTATAAAGAGGCCACGGGGCTGTAGTGTAACCTGGCTATCACTAATGGTTTGGGTTGCATAAAAAAACCATTGAATCCCGGTTCGAATGCCAGTATCCTAGGCGAGATTGGCGGGCATAAAGCCCACCGCGACGAATAGGATGCAGCACGAAAGTCCGGGCAGCCCCATTTGTATCTGTGCGCAGCGCCTTGGGGTTGATAAGGGGCAAAGCCCCTTATGTCCGAGCAGCCCCATTTGTATCTGTGCGCAGCGCCTTGGGGTTGATAAGGGGCAAAGCCCCTTATGTCCGAGCAGCCCCATTCGTCTCTATGCGCAGCATCTGGGGTTGATAAGGGGCGAAGCCCCTTATGTCCGAGCAGCCCCATTTCATAATCACTTGCAAAGAATCCGGCCCACCATCCCATGCCCACCAAACGTTTTGGCGCACGCTACGGGACCAAGCCCAAAGCCAAGTTTGCCCAGATGGAAGTCCTGCAGCGGGCCAAACATAAATGTCCCATCTGCCTGAAACAAGCGGTTAAACGCCTGGCAATGGGCATCTGGCAGTGCCGCGCCTGTGACCATAAATTTGCCGGAAAAGCGTATACCCCTTAACATACTCTTTAACATGTACTACCTCTGCTTTGACTGTGGAAAACGTGTCGAGTACGAGCAAACCAAGGTGAAGGTTCGCTGCCCCTATTGCGGCGGCAAAATTCTCTACAAGGACCGGCGGACCGTGATGAAGATTAAAGCACGCTAAACATGATAACCAAATGATAACCAAAGTGCAGCAATTGCAGCTGTTACAGCAGAATGTGCAGTCTCTTCTTGCCCAGAAGCAGCAGCTGCAGAGCCAGCTGGTGGAAATGGACTCGGCCTTAGCGGAACTGAAAACAACTGAAAAAGCTTATAAAATTGTGGGCAAGGTCATGCTGGCGGCGCCGCAAGAGCAGTTGTCCAAGGAATTGCAGGATAAAAAAGAGGTTACTGAATTGCGTCTCAAGAACGTGGAGCGGCAGGAAGAGAAATTAAATCAAACCGTTGAAGCGGTCCAGAAAGAAGTGGTGAAAGAGCTAAAAAAATGAACCCAACCCTGCTGATGGACGTCGTTTCCCATCTGGAACAGCTTAAAGATGACCACGACGCGAGCAAAAAGTTCAAGGAAAAAGCGGAGAAGGTGATTGCCATCCTGCAGGAAGATTCTGAGTTCGGCATTGATAAAGCCTTGTCGTTTCTGGAAGAGATGGAATCATTAGGGATGTCTTCCTATTGCCGGACGCAGATCTGGGACATTGCCGGGATGTTGGAGAGTTTAAAGAATTATAGTGGCGGACATAAGTCATTGAACAATCATTCACCGCCACTATACAAGAAAACAGAGAGTGGTCTGTTTTCTGTACGGAAATGAAGTAGATATAGAGAACTGCGCAACGTATATCCTATTTGTGCGCAGTTCTAATCTGGTAAACTGTGTATTTTCCTATAGTAAATCAGCCAGTTTTTGAATCTTTTTGTTGGCCACGTGAGTGTAGATTTGGGTGGTTTGCAGGTTTTTGTGTCCCAGCAGAGCCTGAATGGAACGGATATCCGCTCCTGCTTCCAGCAAGTGGGTGGCAAACGAGTGCCGCAGGGTGTGGGGAGTGACTCGTTTGGTGATGTCTGCTTTTTTAGCGGCCTGCCGGACAATCATCTGGATGCTCCGTTGGTTGTATTTTTTTCCAAGATTGGAGAGGAAGACCAGTCCCGTTCTTTGCAGCCCTAAGCCTTTAATCATTGTCTTAAGCTTCTCATGGAGAAATACGACTCTCTCCTTGCTCCCTTTGGTAACTTTCAGATGGATGGTTCCACGTTCAAAATCAAAATCTTCCCAGCGCAGGTTAAGCAGCTCCTGTGACCGCATCCCACTGTAATAGAGCAGCATTAACACCAGCCGGTGCTTGAGATTATAAGTGACTTCAAAGA
>JAHFSD010000029.1 GCA_023265925.1 archaeon | reverse complement strand
ATCGGGATTTATAATGGTGGAACTTCTCTTCTCATAGGTAAACATCTCTACCGGGCTGATTCCCTCTTTGGTAAAGTGGCGCGGAAGGCGCAATCCCTGTATGGTTATGCTTTCTTGTTCTTGTTTCATCTCCCACCTCTCTTTTTTCTATTATATTTTCTCTAATGTGTGTGTATATGGCGTGTATATGTATAGGGGCATTAATGTATTAAGGCCTTAATGTATTAAAGCATTAATTCAGGCTACTACCAGCAGTTCTTTCTCCAGCATTTTCGGATCTTCAATTGCTTTATGAATCGAGGCAAAGCGCAGGTAGGCCATCTTGTCAAATTTCCTGAGTTCCCGCAACACCAACTTGCCGATTTCCGTGGTCTTGACCGGATTATGGTGCCGGAGCAGGATCTTTTGCTCCACTCTCTTGGCCAATCCTTCAATGTCGGCCTCATCAGCCTTGCTGCAGGCCTTGAGCATGCTGATCTTGATCTTTTCAAATTGAAAGGGCTCTTCCCGCCCATCTTTTTTGAGGACGCTTACCCGGAAGACCGCCCGCTCATAGGTAGTAAAGCGGTTAGAGCAGTTCTCACACTCCCTTCTTCGGCGCAATGATTCCTGCACTAAACGCGATTCCAGAACTTTGGTATCGGCATGGGAACAGTAGGGGCAGTGCATCAGTCACCTCTTTTTCCCTCAGCCACTACGCCTAGTGTGTACCTCACCTCTCCGGGCCAAGATGTAGTGTCAGGAAACAAATAGGAAAAAGTCCTAGTTTATAAATTTTTGAGTAATGGAATGTAACGGTTTTAATGCTGATACTGCTGACGTGCAGAAAGGAATTAAAAAATATGAGAAAAGATGAAGAGAATTATGCAAATCGGGACGAAAAAATAGTTTGAGGAGAAAAAAAATTTAAAAATTCCTAAAAAACATTTCAAAAATGATTTCCAACACTTAACTTTTGCGTTTTTTGGCACTATTTCACTGGTGAGTGCTGGGACGAACAACGCCGCCGCCCGTGCCAAGAGGGGAGCTCGGCTACGCGACTTGCACCCTGTCGTCGTTGGAACGGAAAACCATAGAGATATACAGCACTGTTGCCACTGTTATTCCAGCCTGTTTTCCGCCGAGCTCCCGGCACAGGCGGCGTTGTTCGTGTGCTGCCCGCCCGCCAGCGTGCCTCGCCGACGCCTGCCATTCACTCCGCACTATACCTGCTGCCGGTACAGGAAGGCGTCGGATTGTACGACGGGGTCTGACGAATTGCCCAGCTCGGCACGCTACGTTTAGGCGGGGCGGGCAGCACTTCACCCAGCACTCACCAGATGGGCTGTGCCAAAAAACGCAAAAGTTCAACAACAATTAATTTTAAATACTTTCACCTGTTTTTCCGCTTAAAATGGCCCTGCTGCTCCTCCTTCAATCCCTATACTTCTTCCTTCCCGCTTACTTTGCCAATATGGCTCCGGTCTTACTGCGCTTTCTTCCCTTGGGGATTCCTGTCCATGAGCGATTATTCGGCCCGAACAAGACCTGGCGGGGGCTGATCGTTGCTCCCCTGGCTGGAGGATTGATCTTCGGGCTGCAGAAAGTACTCTATTCAGCAGGCTTTACGAGTCTGGCGATTATCGACTATGCTGATTTTTCTGTTGTCCTGGGTTTTCTGCTGGGAGCTGGCGCCATCCTGGGCGATTTGGTGAAGAGTTACTACAAGCGGAAAGAGGGATTGAAACCGGGAGAGCGCTGGATTCCCTGGGACCAGCTGGATTTTGTGATCGGCGGCATGGTCTTTTCATTTTTTGTCTATGTGCCGCCGGTGGAAGTGGCTTTTACGTTACTCATAGTTAGTCCGTTCCTGCATATTGCGGTAAATCATCTCGGGTATTGGCTGGGAGTAAGGGAAAGTAAGTGGTAGGTGTATTTTAATGTAACAAAAGCAGTTAGAAAGTAAAAGTGGGAGTGCGGGCCACTGGACAACTTTTTCCAAACAGTTATGACTTTAAATTCTGTGCTATTAAGCCATTAAAAGCCAAAACCGGGTAGCCATTCCCGCACTGGACAACCGCAGGTAGGCTATATATAGTGGTTCTAATCAAAAGTTTCTACTTCAAAAAGAGGCGATAGCAAAACTCTTCACAAAAACTGTTCCCCCGGTGAGGTCGGCAGGCGCCTGCCTAAAAGTTTTTTGTGAGTTTCACTCGGCTGCTTCTTTTTGTGAACATCCACTTTGTTTCGATTGCGGTAAAACAAAGATGATACAACATGAAATACATAACATTTAACGAAGTATTGGGAACGTACCGCTCTAAAGAGGCCGGCATTAAAGCATTAGCAAAGTATGGCTATTGGTTTCCAGTACCACTCACTCCTCGAGTAGCGGGAATTGTCGCTGATCTGATGGGAGACGGACATTTGCAGCACCCACCTATGTGGAGAATGGATTATACTTCGGCTTCGGTAGATGAACTACAGAGGTTTAATCAGGAAATAAAAGACCTGTTTGGTTTTTCTGGATACGTGAGACCGTGCACCACTAATGCTTGGGGAAAATCATACCTCCTGGCGGTAAGCTGCAAACCTTTAGGAAGAGTGATGTCGCTTTGTGGGGTACCCCCTGGAGCTAAAGTACTTACGCCTTTCAATATACCTCTCTGGATAACAGAAGATAAGGAATGTTTTAGACGATTTATTATGCGGCTGTTTGATTGTGAAGGGACAGTTGATAAAGACATTGGGCTTGAGTTAAGAATGTGGAAAGAACAATCGCTCCTGGAGAAAGGGATACACTTCTTTGAGAATATTAAATCTAATTTACTGATTCACTTTGATATTAAAACCACCAACGTTTTCCTAGGTGGTAAAAATCTAAGAAAAGATGGCAAGGAAACGCGGGAAATGAAATTAAAAGTGCGGAAGCACAGTGAGGTTATTAAATTTGCACAAGAAATTGGTTTTGAAGACAAAGTCAAACAAGAGAGGTTACAAAGTATTGTCAGCAAGATACTATCTCTTCAAAAGTATAAAAAAGATGGGAACGGTGGGATTTGAACCCACGACGTCATGGTCTTCAGCCATGTGTTCTCCCAGTCTGAACTACGTTCCCAAAATAAACAAGAAGCACAATCTTTATAATGATTACGGTGGCACTGTCCAAAAAGTGAGTGATGGCAGGCCGGCTGCCTCGTGCTTTTCTGGCTGCCATTGCAGTCTATCCCACTCCCGGAATCGTCTTACTCATGATCGTGCCGGCAAACAGGTTGAACAGCACCATCACTAATCCGGCCAGGAAGCAATAGAGCACCGTGCTGTTGATCAGATTCTTTCCCAATTCATACCTCTCCGCCAACCGATCAGCACCGTTTTCGATCCCGCTGCTCAGGAAAGTCAGGATGAAGGTGATTTGCACAATGTACAATCCTATTACCACCTGAAAATAGAAGGTGGGAATGCCAATGCCAAAAATGGTCAGCATCTCGCCTAACGTCCCGGCTTCCCCGGCGGTCTGGGCAAACTGGGTCAATTGCGCACTCAGCCTAGTCAGAATCCCGGAAATCATTGAGGTGATGCCGATCACAATGCCGGCAATTGCCGGTGTAAGGACTTTAATCTGCGCCTTCATGGACGAGATCACTTCGGACATCAGGTCCCGCAACCGTTCTTCAACGCGATGAATCTCCTTGATGTACTGCGACATGGACAGCAACGCTTGTGCGGCAATTCTCGGCCCTTTCTTGACACTCTCGACCAGAACTTTCATCGACGATTCAATCACTTTGGAAGGGAAGCTGGCCATCGCGCCGACGTTGGGATCAAAGATTGCCTGCTCCAATCCCATCCCCAGTTTGGTCATGTTTTTTTCCGCTAAACTGAAAAATTCTCCCGACGTGGTGCCTTTCATGGTCACGGCTACTTTAGCCAGGGCAATTTCGGCGGGCAAGCCGTCACCCAACCGGTTTCCCAACTGGAATAACGCTGAGGAAAATTCATCCTCCAACACTCTTGTTTTCTGCCTGACTTTAATGACATTCTTGGAGCGCAAGGCATAGTATAAACCCAGAGAACAGCCTAATGCCAGCGTGACGACTAAGGAAAGCACTGAAGCCCCTAATCCATAGGGACCAATTTTATCGGCAGGGTCACAGCCAGGGGTAGACGATGGGCAAATGTATTCCAGCAGCTGGAATGATTCAGAATGAATTTCAAATTCGGGATTAAGCGTATGGATAATCAGCGGACTGAAGCCGATAATGCCTCCCACCACAAAAACCAGGATGGCAATGGCGAGAGGACTGATACTAAACAGGATTGATTTCCCTGATTTTCCCCAGGAAATGTTCACGTTCTTGAACTGGCTCATGCTGGGAAGCTCGCCGATGTCCGTATTGCCATAACCGGCTGGCCTCTTGGCAAGGATCGTTCGGCCCAGATAATACACGCTGACCGGAAGGCTGACATTGTAAAGCAGGGCAATGTAAATCATGGTCGTGAAAGGGCCGCTGTCGCCACTCAGGAAACTTACCACGAGAGGAAGGATCACTAATCCCAGAATGGGCAGGATGATGCCCAGCATATGCAGCATGGTCATCGGTGATTTCAGGTTATGGGCATAATGCAGCATGTTTTCATAGGTCCCATTGAGGATGACGTCCAAGGCTTTGTCCAGCAAGGCCAACCTTCGTTCCTCGGAAGGCTCATACAGGGACGATTCTACCAGATGGAACGCTTCCACGAATTCCTTGTCCCATTCCTTCCAGTTTTCCAGGTAGAATTCAGCAGAATCTTTGATGGTGCTGTATTGCTGCGTTTCCACGTCCCATAAAATCTTGCGGAAGTCCAGCGACAAGGGTGGGTCAAGATGATCCGCGGCAAATTCAATCGCCCGTTCCAGGTTGGAGGTGTGCCGCATATAGGTCACCATGTAGAAAATGCTTTGCACCATCTGGTTGCTGGCTTTCATTCGCCAGGTGGTAGCCATGAAATTCGGAAGCCGTTGCAGGAAAGGAATCATGATCAGGCCGGCAATGGCAAAAAAGACCACCAGGAAGAGCATCGGCTTTCCGGTCAACAGGATCGGGATGGCAAAGGTGCTGAGCGAGCCGCCAATAATCACTGCCAGTGCGGCCAGGATGGCAAAGGACAAGCTGCCGGAAGGAGTGATATTCAGGTGGCAGGCCTTGATCTCTTTCTGCAGAGCCTCGGCTTTTGCTCCCGACACTTTCAGTTTGAGAATCTTTTCAGAAAGGTTACAGGCTTTTTCGTACCAGCTATAACGGGCCGGGTAAAGCTCCCGTTTGAATTCGCCGTATTCTTTAGAGGTGACTTTCGGTGTGACAGTAGGCTTTTCGCCGAATTCCTGGCTGATCTTAGCCTTGTACTTCTGCAACAGTTGCTGGTAGTCGTCGGAGTTGGGCATCTATCTACCTCGTACAGCTATGAATGAGATAGTGTTTAAAAAGATTGCGACGGGTGACTAAGTACTAACACTAGTGTTAGGTAACAGCGGTGTTAGTGAAGGGGGTGTTAGTGGGTGGTAGGTACTGCCCAACCACCACTTTCATGACAGCAGACGGGCAACCTTCCTCCCTGCTGTTGCTCTCGATAGTTTTCCAAACTTGCTCTAAAAATCGATAGTCGTTAGGCTTGCCTTAGGCGATAACCCCCTAAGAGCCAACCCTCGTCGCCTCTGCGTTACGGGTGATAAACGAAAAAGAAAGGTTAGCCGGCAAGAATTTAGGAGAATCGGGGAGGCAAATTGGTTGTAAGAAAGTATTTAAACTAAGAGCATTTTTAACGTAGGGGATGGTAGAAGAACGATCACAACAAGGGTTAATAGTTTTTCAGGATAGAAAAATACGCAGACTTTGGTATAATAATGAATGGTTTTATTCTGTTGTGGATATAGTCGCGGTCCTAAGTGAAAGTGATAATCCAGCTACTTATTGGAGGGTACTTAAGCATAGAGAACCCCAACTCGTTACAATTTGTAACGGTTTGAAAATGCCGGCAGAGGATGGCAAAATGCGGTATACTGACTGTGTCAATACTAAAAATGCTTTCCGATTGGTTCAATCTATCCCTTCCAAGAAAGCTGAGCCATTTAAACTGTGGCTGGCTCAGGTAGGTAAAGAACGTATCGAAGAGATTGAAAACCCAGAACTTGCCCAAGAGCGGGTTAAGGAATACTATGAGTTCAAAGGCTACCCCAAAGACTGGATTGATAAAAGGTTAAGGGGTATTGCCATCAGGCAGGATTTAACCGATGAATGGAAGAATAGAGGTATCCAGGAAGAAAGAGATTTTGCTATCCTCACCAACGAAATCTCGAAAGCAACGTTTAGCAAAACTGTTGGTGAATACAAGCAATTCAAAGGACTGAAGAAGCCTAACCACAATTTAAGGGATCATATGACGGATTGGGAATTGATTTTAACAATGGTGGGGGAAAAAGCAACAACCGACATTACTGTAGCCACAGATGCCAAAGGATTCCCGGAATTAAAACATACTGCCAGAGAAGGCGGAGATATTGCTAAAAATACGAGGAGAGAACTGGAACAAAAGACAGGTAAGCCTGTTATGTCAAATGAAAATTATTTGCATTTAACAGAAGAGAAAAAGAAAAAATTACAGTCCTCCACTTCCTTTAATGCGAATAGGGAAGCTTAATTTATCATAATACTTGACAATACCATTAATCGCATGAGTTGCAACAGCCAGCTCTTGTTCTACACTCTGTGGAACAGGATTTTTTCCATAAAGTGGTATTGCTTCCAGTTCGCTTAAAGCTCTTTGTATGCTTAGTGTTACTTCCATTGGTGCCGGTTGGCGATGAGTATTTTTTCCCTTGCAGGAATAATTATCCACATCAATTTTCGTTATTACTCTTTTTGCCTGTTTTATATCTTGAATAACTCTTGAAGGGAGTTTTGGTATCTTGTATGCCAGCTCGATTAATGGTATCATCTGCTCAACCGTTGCTGCCTCTCCCGGACTTACATCGATAGTTATGGGTACTGAGAAACGTTCTACTAGATCGAACAAATAATCTCCTCTTTTATTCCAGTTGGCAGAAACAAAAACGCAATCAGTGGTATCTAAAATTGTTTTTCTGGTAACACTCAAATGTAATCTTGTGCTTGGATATCCAAAATCGGGATGGTCGTCAAGTTTGTATGTTAAGCGCGATTCTTGTGAAAATAATCTTTCTTTACTAAATGGTTCGTAGACTGTTGGAGCATTTCGTAATCGAATATCTCCCGCAAGAATATGAGTATATCCCTCGACTTTCCAGGGGTCTTGGACTGACCGGTATCTTTCTCTCAAGAGAGCAGTGACGTCTTCTTTTAGATTTGTGGGAATATTTTCATCTTGGTTAACATTGGCTACAATTACTTCCAGACTCTCTCTCCTTCGAGCATCAACTTGCTGACAAATCGCGTTAGCCATAGCTTTACCCAATTCTCTTACTCTGGCTTCTTCATCTGGCGAGGTCATTTCAGTCTTTTCCATTTTAATCACCCCGCCATAGTTTAACCGAAACATTTAAATATATGCTGTCAATTATTTACGACAATGATTGAAATCCTGAACCGCTTGGAGAAATTCGGGCTCTCGGAAAAGGAAGCCAAAATCTATCTGGCCTGTTTAGAATTAGATGATGCCGTGGCCAGTGATCTGGCTCTCAAAAGCAATTTGCCGAGAACGCTGGTATATGATCTTCTGGAGCGCTTAATTGATCTTGGCCTCGTTTCGTATGCCATCAAGAACAATCGCAAATATTTCCGCGCGGCCAGTCCCCATGAACTGTTGCGCATTCTGCAGGAAAAGGAAAGAGCAGTGCTGGAAATCTTGCCGGATTTGGAGAAACTGCAAAAAATGAAAGGAGTCAAGCGCCCAAAAGTAGAGATTTACGAAGGCAAAGAGGGCATGAAAACGGTGATGAATGATATCTTGCGCTCCGGCGTGAAAGAATTTGTCGCCTATGGCAGTTCCAAATCATCTTTTCCAGTGATTCCGGCGTTTATGAATGAATGGCATGCTCGCCGAGCCAAACAGAAAGTTTACATGCGTGTTCTGTACAACGATTCCCCGGAAGCGCGGGCACGGGTGAAGCAGTTTATCCATACATTTAAACACGCCGAATATCGTTTCATGCCGATTAAAGTGCATTCTCCGACAGCCACATTGATTTATGGGAATCGGGTGGTCTTACAGTCCTGGACTGGCGAGCCCTTTTCGGTAATGATTGAGAATGAAGAGATGGCCCAGAATCAGAAGCGGTACTTTGAAGAGTTGTGGAAGAGGGCGAAAAAGCCCACCGATGCGGATCATAAATAACTCTATTTAGGATATATCCCTCCTTCCGGCAGGATTCATCAGCCAAGAGGAGAAACATTTTATCACTTGAATCGTTGGACGTCACTCATCGTCGCAAGGTTTAAATATGTCTCTTCTTTCCTCTTCCCGTGGCCTTTTTGAAAACGTTGATTGATACCAGTGCTTATGGGAAAGTCGTCCAGGAGGAGAAAGACATAGTGCTGAAAGAACGGATTGATGCACGGAAAGATGTTATTGTTTTTGGAAATGATGTGGTGAAAAAAGAATTGGAGGAAACGCCCGATAAAATCCCCAGTAATGTTGAAGAGCGACTAAAACTAAAACGGCGGTTGCTGGAACTCTATGAATTTTTAGTCAAGGATCATGCTTTGGAACTTACCGGCCTCGTTACCTATATAGCTGAGGAGTATCTTACGCATTGCCAGGATATCCCCAAGGTGCATCATGAGAAACTGAGGAACGATTTTCTTATTGTCGCCTGCGCTAGTTTTTATGGCTTAGACATTGTCGTTTCGGAAGACAACCGGACGATGTTTTCAGCTGAAGCCGTAAAAGCATACCGAAAGGTTAATGCCAAAGAACGATTGCGAACACCGAAATGTATCTCGTTGGCAGAATTCGAACAAATTCTTAAGATGTGATCTTTATGAACCGATCAAGTATTTTCTTAAAGAGCGGATCCTGGTCACACTCCCTGGCAAATTCTACATATTCGTTCCAGCTTTTAAATTCTTCTTTTTGTCTGACCATGGAGTTAGGAAGAGCTGTGATTTTATAAACCTTTCTGTGCACAGTTACGATTCGTTACCTGTGTAGGTTCATCACAGGGTATGGTGCCGGAAAATCATTTCTACCGCTGATCACAAATAACCTTATTTAAAATATATCCCTCCTTCCGGCAGGATTCATCGGCAAACTTCACAAAAGCCCATTCGGCCACCGCTTGTTTAAGAGCATCACCAGGCAACAACAGGACGACAAAAGTTCCCGCTGTCCGCAGCCATTCGAGATTACGTTCTCTGGCGCTCTGGGGACGAAGGGAATAAATCGTTACATCGTAATCCTTCAGGATGATGGAAAAGACCAGATCGGTGCGCAGCTGGGTGCGGGCCGGCGCCAGGATCAGCAGTGGTTGCTGAAGCTCTAATTCCTCTAATTCCTTCACATACAAGGCATTTTCAATGGTATGGTGGCTTTGATTTTCCAAGATAAGATAGCGGTCAGGATTATAACCCTGCTCCTGTAATTTTGGGGCAAGGTACTGGTACATGACCAGCGCTTCCTGATTGTTCAGGTCACGGGCTCGATAGCCCCGCCCATAGCCGCTCAGGATGATTTTTGGCTTCTCTTTTTGCTGTTCAAAAATTTCCACGGCGAAATCAAGCCGGGCGATATTATCCCGATGCTCATCATCAGGAATAAGCGTCCCATTTCTGACACCTTGGCCGATGACGATGATGCTCGAAAATTCCTGGCCATTGATCGTGGCAGGTGTTTGGGCTGTTAGGCTAATAATCCTCCAGGAGGAGAAAATAAGATAAAGAATGAGCAGGAGAAAGAGTATTCGGACAATGGTGCGTATTCTCATCAAGGATTATCATTTCTGATGAGGTTTAAAAAAGTATGGCTTAAAATAGCTTGGTGATCAGCGGAAACAGCAAATTCAGCACGAGAATCAGCAGGAACAGCAGGCTGATCTGCCGGTAACGCTTCTCGCCCTGCTCCGGTCCTTTGACTTTGTGGCATAACACCTGCGCCATCCTCCCGCCGTCCACTATCGGAAGGGGAAGCAGATTAAACAAGCCAATGCCTAAACTGAGCAGGAACAGCCAGCGGAAAAAGCCCTGCAGCCATTCGATGAGGAAATAGAATACACTCCATCCTCCAACGGCATATTTCTCCTTCGTTTCCAACTCGTTTTTGATGTTCTTAATGCCTAAATAGGGTTTTTTAGGATTGTCCGGGTTCTTCGCTAAGGCAAGTGTATATTCTTTCCCTTTCGTCATCACCGTCACTTCTTGTCCCGGCCGGTACTGCTGCAACTCCTCACTGAATTCCTGAAAGTTTTTGGTGGAAACGCCATTGAGGCCGGTGATCAGCGTTTGGGGAGCGATGCCAGCTTGCGCAAATGGCAGATCTGGATTAACATATTCCTCAAAGGTAAAGCCGGTGGAGACGACCATCTTTTCCTGAAGCGGCGTAAAAACGAAGCTTAAGAGAGCGATAGCAACAAACGCTAACAGGATATTAGCAAACGAACCAGCAGCCAGCACCGAATACTGAACAATATCTTTTTCCCCCCGCAGCTTCTTTTCATTAGGCTCGACAAACGCTCCTAAAATCGGGCCGAAGAAGACCAACCCGGTATTTTTCACTTCAATGGTATGTGCCCTGGCCACAATCCCGTGGGCGAATTCATGGACCAAGGCAATGACAAAGATGGCCAATATCCAGTACCAGAACGGTAATACGCCTAAACCGGGCACATTGACGCCGGGAAGGACGAGGGAAACGCCGGAGATGGCTTCCGGTTTCGTGAACAGATCAACGAGGTTGCGAATGAGGATGTAAGAAATGAAGACTAACCCGATATAGCCTGCTCCCACGCCGATGTAGCCCAGCAGAATGACCCATTCCCGGAATTTCTTAGCGAAATGGTCCATCCAAGCTAAGCCCAATTTCATACGGTAGAGCAGGATGACTTTGGCCTGGACGTCCAGCTTCTGGCGCCGGATAAAGAGGAAGAGGGCGACGAAGAGATAGAACAATATGATATATTTGTAGGTAAGCAGGAAAGTGACGATTGATTCAACCATGAGCAGCAGGCTTTGTCAGGACTATTTATTACTTTCTGTTTTTGGGTCTTTTTCAGAATTGTGTAGGTTCACTAGGATTAAGATCCCCAGCTGTAATTCACCCCATAAAACCCTGCAGGCTTAAACTGATGATGTTTTCCCTGGCCTGCAGCTCTTTGAAATGCTGCTCTAATTTCAGAAACAAGCGGTCATTGTAGAACGATTTGATTAGGGGAATCCCTTTTTCAATCAAAGCTGAGATGCCTTCAGGAACCAGCGCGGCCGGCAGGTTTGCTTTCACGGCAATTTCCTGGAAGGTCAACGGCGTTTCTTCCGTGTATAAAGCGAAGAAGATCTGATTTTCCATTTGATTGAGGGCATATTGCTTTCGCGCCAGAGCAGGATTATTCTGGAGCGTTATTTGAATCTGATCCACTCGTTGAGAAAGCGAATCCAGTTTCCGTTCCATCACCTGCAGAAAATCAAACAACACCTGCATCTCCGCCGTCGTTTCATTGATCGCGGTGAGATGCTCTTCAAAGGCCTGCTTGATTTCCGGGAAATCATCTAGTCTTGTTTGCATAGCTCCCACTACCTCACCTTAGTTTGAAACTGAAAAAAGCAGTGTTCCTCACCTGCTTTTTCTACCACCCCGATTGATGACAGAAGGGAAATGGTCGAGGTTTATATAGATTTCTATTTTGGCTTTTTTCTTGTTTTTTTCAATATGGGATTTCTTCTGGACGCAACTTTGATTTTTACATTTTGGCCAACACCGCCTCAATCTTCCCCTTTAACAGCGGCTTAGGGCTAAAGCCAATAAGCCGATCCACTTCCTTCCCATTCTTAAACACAATCAGGCAGGGAATGCCGGTTATTTCCTGCTGCCCGGCGAGGTCGGGATAGTCTTCCGTGGAAATCTTGGCGAAAGTGAGCTTGCCGATATAGTCTTTGCTCACTTCCTCAAACACTGGAGCAAGCATCTTGCAGGGGCCGCACCAGGAGGCCCAGAAGTCAATGATGGAGGGAAAGGGAGAGTTTATGATAGAGGAAAATGTTTTGTCCGTAAGTTCCTGTACCATACTATGCTAGGGAAATCAGGAGGTTAATAAAGGTAACCTTTATAAAATCCCGCTTCTACCTTCCCCTGTAAAAATGGTGAAGAGACTGCTCTGGCTGGTTGTACTTCTGCTTATCCCCCTGGTACTCGCCCAGGAAAATGTCCCGCAAACCGACTGCCTCTACTACTTCCAGGGCGAAGGCGAATGCCTCGATTGCGTTCCCGTCACTGCTTATCTCAGCCAACTGCAGACCCAGTATCCTCAGCTGAACGTCCAGAAGTTTGATGTCTATTATAATAAAGGCAACTTGGAACTGCTGCAGAAATACTTTGAATCGTACGGTGTCCCGCCGGAAAACCAGAAGATCCCGGCCCTGTTTCTCCCGGGAAGTTATTTTGTGGGACAGGCTTCGATCATCGCCCTGCTGGAAGGCAGGATTAAAGACAATGACGATCCCAACTGTCCCTTCCTGGGACCGGTCAGTACCGTCGGAATCGTGGGGGAAGCATCGCCCAAAGATGTTTTACAGACGTTGACCTTGGCCCTGATTACCAGCTCGGCCATCAGGAACGCTTTTAGTGTCGCGATTGGCGCCTTGTTCCTGCTGTTGCTCATGACGTTGACGAGCATCCGGGAAAAAGAACAGGTCTTGACGAAAGGATTGGCTTTCGTCCTTGCTGCTTTTGTCAGTTATCTCCTCTTCGGGTTAGGTTTTTTTCCCAATCTTCTTTCCGTGTCTGGAAGCCAGGTATTCCTAAACCTTATCGGCATTCTTTCCCTGCTGGTTGCCGCGTTCTGGATTCTTTCCTTCTTTGGCCTGCTTAAGCCATTCAGGAAAATGCTCGAATCAGGGGATAAGAAAAAGAAACAGTGGCGCATTCCAGTCTGGCTGCTGGCCGTGATCGGCTTTATTGCCCCCTTGCTTACTTTAGCGCTGCTGGAGGGCAAGCTGCTGGTATTGCGCAACCTCTTTTCCGGCGGCATTCAGCGCGGGGCAGTTGTTCCTTTATTGCTGTATTACATTGCCATTACCGTCCTGCCCTTGCTGGTGACAGTGCTGGTGCTCTCTCCCCTGCGTTTCCAGCTCGATCAATGGGGTGAGAAGAAAGGGTTCAGAAGTGCGCAGGATAAAGAACGGTTCCAGAAGCATTACGTCAAATTGTTTAATGTGCTGGTAAGCATTATTTTAGTGATTGGCGGGATGATGCTCCTGAGTTAACCGAGTTAACCGAAACCATTAAAAAATTTAGAAACAAAGGTGACCATCATGACAGCGACAACAGCAGTAAAGAAAAAATCAACTAAAGAGAAACCCCTGGGCAAAGTGACTCATTTTTACGACAAGATCAACGTGGCCGCCATCCTGCTGGAGAAAGGGCTGAAGGTAGGGGATAAAATCAAGATTGGCAAGAACGAGAATTTCCTGGAGCAGGAGATAACTTCGCTGCAGCGGGAGCATGCTGCAGTTAAAGCGGCTAAAAAGGGGCAAGAGGTTGGCCTGAAAGTTGCCGAGCGGGTGCGGGAAGGGGATCTGGTCTGGAAGGCGTGAGTTTATATTTTACAGTACCACAAAGGATAAAAAGCTGTTCTTGATGTTACTTTCTCTATGACTTATCAGCGCGTGTATGTCCTCGATGATCTTCTGGAAGATGATAAGGGGAGAACCTTTCTGAGCAAAGAAGTAATGAAGAAGCTTTCCCAGCGCGGGCAGGAATATAACCTAGTCTATTTCACCAGGAGGAATGGATATACTGTGATTGACGATTTCCCGGTAAAGGGTGAGGAACTGGAATTGCTTACCCGCTCTACTCTGGAAGGGCCGCTGGAAGAAGAGCCTGAAGAGGATGATCAGGATTTGTACTCTCCCGCCGTTGAAGCTTTCTTTCGCTGCATCCCGGCCGATGAGATGCCCGATGAATTTGTTCCTATTGAATATCGGGAGTATTCCATCCGTTCGGATGAGGACTTTCAACGGCATCTGCAGCGGTTCTATTTGAATTCCATCAATCGGGAATTGATCAAAAAAGTGGGAAGGGAAGCGCTGCAGACTTTGGAATATCGGAGATTGACAGTGCACCGGGAAGAAAGGGAACCGCAATGGTACGTCTATTCCGAGTTCTTTGACGAGACGGTGCTTTCGTTTGAATATTCTGAGACCGGGCCTTATCCGCTGGCAGAATTAAAAATGTTTGGCGCAAAGGATACAACTCTGCCGGTATTGAAGAAACTGGGCCTGTCCCGCCTGCTCTCGGCCTTTACCTGTTCGGCCAGCAAACGGTTGGGAGTGCATGATTCCCTGCAACAAGGCTTCTCGTACGATCTTCCCCTTGATGAGGTCAATATCGAAAGGATGGATGAAGAGGAAAGGATTATTTTGTAGCTTCCAGGAGCTGCTGAAGAGGGAGAAGAATGAGAATATCGTTCTGTAGCCTGTCGTGTCCGGAAATTATTTCGCCAACCATTTATAAGTCAGGGAAATTTCCCCGACAGGACTAAATTAAACAAAAAGAGGATCAAATGGTTGACGAAATAATATTAGGACACGACACAAGAGTTATATGGTCTTTTGGGTGGTTTCCGAATTTCCCCCAGAAATTGTCGAAACCATACGGAAACAAAGTTTCCGGGGTTTCAAAAATTTTCTGGAATTTTTCGAAACCTTTATAAATAAACCCTCTCGCAAAGCTTTTATTACGCTTACAGGAGGAATAAACCATGGCACGCGCAAAAGAACACATTAACCTGGTCTTCATCGGCCACGTCGATCACGGTAAATCTACTACGGTCGGACGACTGCTCTATGATACAGGTAACGTTGACGAACAAACCATGCGGAAACTCAAGGAACGGGCCGCCCAGTTAGGCAAATCCGGGTTTGAATTTGCCTTTGTCATGGATACACTTAAAGAAGAGCAGGAACGGGGCGTTACTATTGACCTCTCGCACAAGCGCTTTGATACCTCTAAATATTATTTTACCATCATCGACGCTCCCGGACACAAGGATTTCATCAAGAACATGATTACCGGCGCTTCACAAGCGGACTGTGCCGTTCTGGTCGTGGCGGCCAATGATGGTGTCAACGCCCAGACGATTGAGCATTTAAAATTATCCAAGATCTTTGGCGTGGGGCAATTATTGATTTCCGTCAATAAGATGGACATGCCCGGCGTGGATTATAAGGAATCGCGCTTCAAGGAAGTCGTGGACGATGTTAAGAGGCATGCCGCGCAGGCGGGATGGAAAGCAGATACGCTTCGCTTTATTCCCGCCGCTGCTCTTGTGGGTGAAAATATTACCAAGAAATCAACTAAAATGGCTTGGTGGACGGGCGAGTGCTTACTGGAAGCAATTGATAAATTTAATGCTCCCCAGAAACCAACCCATCTGCCCTTGCGCCTGCCGATTCAGGACGTCTATAACATTACTGGTATCGGTGTTGTTCCCGTCGGTAGGGTAGAAACCGGCATCATGAAAGTGGGCGACAAGATCATCGTCGTGCCCGGACGGGAAGGGAAGGGCGTCAAAGGCGAAGTGAAGAGCATTGAGATGCACCACGAGCAAATTCCGCAGGCAGAGCCCGGAGACAACGTCGGGTTTAACGTCCGTGGCCTGCAGAAGAAGGACATTGCCCGCGGCGACGTGCTGGGGCATGAAACCAGTGTTCCCACTGTAGCTACCGAGTTCACTGCCCAGGTCGTGATCATGAACCATCCCAGTGTCGTGACGGTCGGGTATACGCCGGTGTTCCACATCCATACCGCGCAAGTGGCCTGCCAGTTCACCGAGATTGTCAAGAAGATCAACCCGGCCACCGGCCAGGAAATAACGGCAGACAAGGAAATCCTCAAGAACGGGGATGCGGCTGTCGTCAAGCTTAAGCCGATGCGGCCGATCGTGATCGAGAAGAATACTGACATTCCGCAGATGTCCCGCTTTGCCATCCGCGATAGCGGCGCGACCGTCGGAGCCGGCATGTGCATGGACCTGGTGAAGAAGACACTGTAAGGTTGAAGAAGACGCTGTAAGC
>JAHFSD010000044.1 GCA_023265925.1 archaeon | reverse complement strand
CTATCTGCGCCTGCGCCACATGGTGGCAAACAAGATGCAGTCCCGGGCGAGAGGGCCGATCCAGCTGCTGACGCGGCAGCCGACGGAAGGGAAAGCCAAGGAAGGCGGCTTGCGCCTGGGAGAGATGGAGAAAGACACTTTCATTGCCCATGGCGCTTCCCTGTTGCTGAAGGAGCGGTTTGATTCCGATAAAGTCGCCCTGCCGATCTGCGAGAAATGTGGTTTAGTGGCAGTGGAAGATCATTATAAAAGACGGAAATATTGCCTGATGTGCGGGGAAGACATCGACACCAATTACGTGGAGATGAGTTATGCCTTCAAGTTGCTGCTGGATGAAGTGCGCAGTGTGGGGATTTACCCTAAGTTGAACTTGAAGAATAAGTATTAGTATTAGATAACTGAAGACTGATTAAATAACTGAAGAGAAAAAATAATCACAGTAAAACCCAACAATGACCTACAACCCCAGCGTCCATAAAAAGATTGACAGTATCAGCTTCAACCTCTTTTCGCCGAAACAGATCGTGGGCTTAGCGGCAGCGAAAATGGTCACGCCTGAACTCTATGACCGGGAAGGTTATCCCGTCGACGGCGGATTGATGGATATCCGGCTGGGCGTGATTGATCCCGGCCTGAGATGCAAGACCTGCGGCGGGAAACTGAAAGAATGCCCCGGCCATTTTGGCTACATTGAGCTGGCTCGTCCGGTGATTCACGTCAAGTTCGTGCGGCAGGTCTATGACTTGTTAAAATCGACCTGCAAGTACTGCAGCCGGATTCGCGTGCAGGAGCAGCAGGCCCGGAAATACCTCAGCCTGCTGACCGCAACGGCGGAAGAAGACGGGCTGGAAGCCCGGCGAAAACGAATCAAAGAATTAATCGCCAAACATACCTCCAAGGACAAATGCCCGCACTGTGAGAAAAAACAGGATAAATTAAAGCTCGAGAAACCGTATAATTTTTATGAGAGCGAGGTGCGCTTAAGCCCGATTGAGTTGCGTGCCCGGCTGGAAAAGATTCCCCAGGAGGATCTGGAATTATTTGGCTTTACTGCTCCCGGCATCCGGCCGGAATGGATGGTGCTGACCAACATGATGATTCCGCCCGTGACGATGCGGCCCAGCATCACCCTGGAAAGCGGTGAGCGCAGTGAAGACGATCTCACCCATAAGTTAGGCGACATTGTCCGGATCAACCAGCGCCTGTTTGAGAATATCAATGCCGGCGCGCCGGAAGTGATCATTGAAGATCTCTGGGACTTACTGCAGTATCACATTGCCACCTTCTTTGACAATGACATTCCCCAGCTTCCACCCGCCCGTCATCGCGGCGGGCAGGTGTTAAAGACCCTGACGGAAAGAATCAAAAGCAAGGAAGGCAGAATCCGCCACAACCTGGCAGGGAAGAGGACTGACTTTTCCGCCCGGACCGTCATCAGCCCCGACCCGTTGATCCAGCTGAATGAAGTGGGCGTTCCCTTCCGCATGGCCATGAACCTGACCGTCCCGGAGCGGATGACGGAATGGAATAAGGACTATTTACGCAAATTCGTGGAAAGCGGGTCAAAGAAATATCCCGGCGCCAATTACATCATCAAGCCGGATGGCCGCCGGAAAACGATTACGGATGAAACCAAGCAGGAAATTCTGGAAGAGCTGAACGTGGATTATATCGTCGAACGGCACCTGATTGATGGCGACATTGCCTTGTTCAACCGGCAGCCGTCATTGCACCGGATGAGCATGATGTGCCATCGCGTCAAGGTGCTTCCCGGCCGGACCTTCCGCTTAAATCCGGCGGTCTGCTTCCCCTATAACGCTGACTTTGACGGCGACGAGATGAACCTGCACATCCCTCAGACGGAGGAAGCCCGGGCTGAAGCCCGCATCCTGATGCTGGTGGAAACGCAGCTGATCAGCCCGCGTCATGGCCTCAGCGTTGTTGGCTGCATTCATGATGCCATTACCGGCAATTATTTGCTGACGAAAGAGTTGATTTTAACCCATGAGGAAGCCAGTGACCTGCTCTACACCAGCGGCGTGAATGACCTCACGGCCCTTCCCCAGAAGGAAAAGATGGACGGGCGGGAAGTGTTCTCCGTCCTCCTGCCGGACGACTTCAATTTCATTGGCAAGGATAAAAGCGGCAATGAAGTACGGATCAGCAATGGACAGCTGAAATCGGGATTCCTGGACAAGGCCAACCTTGGGCAGGAGTCCGGCTTAATGCTGCGGAACTTCTATGAGCAGTACGGGCCGGAAAGAACCCAGGAATTCCTGGGAAGGGTTTCCAAATTGGGGATTGCGGTCTTAACACGAAGAGGCTTTTCCATCGGCTTAGGCGACCTGGACCTGATGCCGGAAACCAGTGAAGAGATCAAATCAATCATCAGGAAGGCGGAAGAGGAAGCCTTGCGCTGGATCGACAGTTATTATGCTGGCAAACTTGAAGCTTTGCCAGGCCGGACGCGGGAGGAAACGCTGGAAGTGCGCATCATTGAAACCCTTAACAAGGCGCGGAACAAAAGCGGGGACATTTCCATGAAGCAGACGCGGGAAAATTCTGCCCTGATCATGGCGCGCAGCGGCGCGCGGGGAAACCCCCTGAACATTGCCCAGATGAGCGCTATCGTCGGACAGCAGGCGTTGCGGGGGAAAAGGATTGAGCGGGGGTTTAAGGGACGGACACTGCCCTACTTCCAGAAGAATGACGTCAGCCCCTCCGCGAGAGGATTCATCCACAACAGTTTCAAGAGCGGATTGGCACCGTACGAATTTTTCTTTGGCGCCATGACCGGGCGGGACGCCCTGATGGACACGGCTCTCCGGACGCCCAAATCAGGATATTTATACCGGCGGTTATCCAACGCCATGCAGGACCTGAAAGTTGATTATGATGGCACTGTCCGCGATGCCAGCGGCCGGATCGTGCAATTTGCCTATGGTGAGGATAACCTGGATGTGTCCAAAACCAAGAGCGGCATGATTGACGTGAAAATGGTCGTGGAACTGGCCAAGGAGGAAAGGGAGGAAACATGAAACCGGAAGAGATGGAGAGGGCCTTGCCTCAGTCAGTGGTAGAAGAACTGAAGCGCCACGGGGGCAGCCTGTCGAAGGAGAAATTTCAGAAAGTGCTGGAACGGATTTATGAGATGTATCAAAGTGCTCGCATCAATGCTGGGGAATCTGTCGGCCTGGTAAGTGCCGAAAGCATCGGTGAACCAAGTACCCAGATGACTTTAAATACTTTTCACTTTGCCGGAGTAGCAGAGATGAACGTCACCACCGGCCTGCCCCGCATCATTGAAATTTTTGATGCCACGAAAGAGATCAAGACGCCGATGATGGAAATTTTCCTGAACAGCCCGCACGACACGATGGAAAACGTGATTGCCTTTGCCGCCAAAATCAAGGAGACCATGCTGAAAGAATTCGTGACGGAATACGCCTTTAACATTTTTGAGCAGACCCTGCGGGTGAAATTGAATGCGGCCCTGCTGCAGGAGCACGGCTTGTCAGTAAAGGACATCGCCACATTGGTGAAGGCCAAGCACAAGGGATTTTCCATTCACAGCAGCGAGGAGGAAATTACGTTTGCCCACACCGGCAAGCCGGAAGAGATCAAAGAGCTGTATAACCTGAAGGGGAAGCTGCAGGATATAAAAGTGAAAGGCCTGAAAGGGATTAAGCAGGTCCTGCCGGTGAAGCGGGAAGATACTTACATTGTCCTGGCTTCCGGGACAAATCTGAAAGAGATCCTGGAGATGAAGGAAGTTGATTCCACCAGAACGACGACGAACGATATCCATGAAATTAGTAAAGTACTGGGCATTGAAGCGGCCCGGCAGGCCGTGATCAATGAAGCCTACCGCGTGATTGAAGCGCAGGGATTAAACATTGACATTCGCCATGTCATGCTAGTGGCCGACGTGATGTGTACGGTGGGATCGGTCAAAGGCATTACCCGCTATGGCGTCGTGAGTGAGAAAGCCAGCGTGTTAGCAAGAGCAAGCTTTGAGACACCGATCAAACATTTGATTAATGCGGCATTGGAAGGGGAGGTGGATCCGCTCGCTTCCGTAGTAGAAAACGTGATGATTAACCAGCCGGTGCCGTTAGGGACGGGATTGCCGGGGTTAGTGACAAAGATGAAATGATCAGGATGAGCTACCATGGCAGAAGGAGAGGCATTACTCAGCAGCAATGTACAGGAAGGCAAAGTGATTCTCGGCACTGACCGGGTCCTGAAACTGCTGAAAGCAAAAAAGCTCAGTAAAATCATTCTGGCGCGCAACTGCCCGGCCCCGGTGAAAGATGACATCCATTACTATGCCAGGTTAGCGAACGTTCCGGTTATCCAGGCCGAGCAGACCAATGAAGAGCTCGGCATTCTCTGCAAGAAAAATTATTTTGTCGCCGTGGCTGGCATTCTTTCCGAACGGAGTGAGGAACGTCACGAATGGAGCAAAGCGAAATGAGTATACTGGGGTAGAAGATGCGCGTAAAGTTAGATCAGGAAAGCGTGGGATGGTCTTCCCTGCTGGAACGGCGCACGGGCGCCCAGGTCAAGGACTGCTTCCAGGATGAAGAGACGATATATTTTATAGTGGGGACGGGGGAAATCGGCAAAGCGATCGGCACCGGGGGCGTGCATGTCCACCAGCTGCAGCAGGAATTGCGCAAGAAAATCAAGGTGATTGAATATCACGAGCTGCCCAGCCAGTTTGTCCGCAACGTGATCTATCCCTCCCGGGTGGAAGAGGTGGTGGACGAAGGCGACTATCTGCTGCTGAAAGACCCGCATAAAAAAACAAAAGGTTTATTAATAGGGCGTGGAGGGAAAAACCTGAAATTAATCAACCGGGCGGTGCAGCGGTTTTTTAACAAGGAAGTGAAAGTAGTGTGAATGAAAAGGCAGGATTAACAAAAAACGGCAAGATTAATAATTAACCATGGGCAAAAAATCAAACGGCTTAGGATCGGCCAAGAAGCTGATGAAGCGCAGGAAGCAGTTCAAGCTCGTCCGCCGGACGGCGAGAAAGAAGCGGTTTGATCCTTTGGAAGGCTCTTCACAAGCCAAGGCCATTGTTCTCGAAAAAGTTCAGGTGGAAGCCAAACAGCCCAATTCCGGGATGAGAAAATGCGCCCGGGTACAGTTGGTCAAGAATGGGAAACAGATCACGGCGTTCATGCCGGGTGATGGCGCGCAGAAGATGATCAATGAGCACGATGAAGTCATCATTGAATGCATTGGCGGGAAGATGGGCCGGGCAAAAGGCGATCTGCCCTGCATCCGCTGGCAGGTCACCGTGGTCAATGATCAAAGCCTTGATGCGTTATTAAAAGGGAAACTGGAGAAAGCAAGGAAGTAAATGGGGGTATAAAACTATGGCAAAGGTACGATTTGAAGGATTGGAGTACACCGTTTTTGGGTTAGAAACAGAAATGAAAGAAGATTGTTCACGGCAGCGATGCTATGTTGCAGTACGCACACCATTTGAAGCGGGAGAGACTCACTACAGCAGTCGCACGATTGAAGTATACCGGAACGACAATCCCTTGGTTGAACTGGCAGGAGAAATTGTCACTGATGCTGATAACCTTTTAGGCCGGGGGGGATATCGGTACCTCGACGTACAATTATCGTTTGATCTCTTTTATGCTACGAAAGTGACAGAAAAAAATATATTTACCGCGTTTCCACTCACGGCAGAGGAACAACGGCATTTTCCCAAACTTGTCCAACAGGAATATATAAATATGGTAGAAATGATTCCCCGGCTCTTGGCTGAAGAAGCAGGAAGGTAATAAACAGGGAGGCAAACCATGAGATCCATACATTACCACGTTTTTGATGGAATGATCTTAGAAAAAGGCAGCAGTAGTAACTTGTATTATGCTGTCCCAAAAGAAGAACAAGCACGAAGCTTCATGGAACCGGCTAATCCGGCAGGGCTAGACGACCTGGCCGAAGGCTTAGCGATGCAGGCCATACTGCGGCATAATGTGCTGGCAGAGAAACAACGGATTGACGAGCAGGTACCGGTACGACATTTACTTACCATTTCCTTTGATTTACCTTATAAAATTGGCGTTAAGCCATCTGGACTTTGTATTGTCGCGTATGAACTTCCTGCTGATGCTCAGGAAAGTTTCATGATAAAATTTCAAAGAGAATATCAGAGAATGAAAGAGGGTCCAGCATACTCACTGAAAAGTATGAGGAAATGAAGGAAGAATTAGATAAGCTACCATTGTTAGAATCCGCCCTTCGCGA